>JBDTIR010000572.1:0-1642 GCA_039936275.1 Isosphaeraceae bacterium
ATACGGTCATAGGCCACGCCGAGAGCGTCAAGCAGGCCGACTTGTTCAGGGCCGACGAAGCCCATCGCCAGCAAGACAAGGTCGGCCGGATAGATGCGCTCGGTGCCCGGGATTTCGACGAACTGCATCCGACCGTCGACCGACTTCAACTCAACGCGCACCGTCTCCAGGGCGGTGACTCGGCCGTCGGCATCGCCGATGAACTGGCGGGTGTTGATTGCGTATTCGCGGACGCCGCCTTCCTCATGGGCGGAGGAAACCCGGAAGACGTTCGACCACTGCGGCCAGGGGTTTTGCGGCATCCGATCGTCGGGAGGACGGGGAACGATCTCGAATTGATGGACGCTGGCGGCCCCTTGACGATGCACGGTGCCCAGGCAGTCGGCGCCGGTGTCTCCGCCTCCAATAATGATGACCCGCTTTCCACTGGCCGAGAGGAAGACGTCGTCCGGGATCAGGTCGCCCGCGCCTCGCTTGTTCTGCAAGGGGAGGAAGTCCATCGCGAAGTGGACCCCCTTCAAGGTGCGGCCGGGGATCGGCAAGTCGCGAGGTTTCGTGGCGCCTCCGGCCAGGCAGACGGCGTCAAAACCGTTCAGAAGGTCGTGCGCGGAGATGTCCACACCAATATTGGTGCTGGTCTTGAAGACGACCCCTTCGCCTTCGAGCTGCGCGAGCCTGCGGTCGAGCCGCCACTTCTCCATCTTGAAGTCGGGGATGCCGTAACGAAGCAAGCCGCCTGGTCGATCGGCGCGTTCAAAGACGGTGACGGCGTGCCCAACGCGGGCCAGTTGTTGCGCAGCGGCCAGGCCGGCGGGACCGGAGCCGACGATGGCGACCGTTTTGCCGGTCTGGACCTTCGGCGGTTGCGGGGTGATCCAGCCTTCGGACCAGGCGCGATCGACGATGTTCTGTTCCAACTGCTTGATCGTCACGGGATCGGCGTTGATTCCCAAGACGCACGACGTCTCACAAGGCGCGGGGCAGAGCGTGCCGGTGAATTCGGGGAAATTGTTCGTGGCGTGCAGGCGGTCGATCGCCGCGCGCCACTGATCGCGGTAGACCAGGTCGTTCCAGTCGGGGATCAGGTTGCCCAAGGGGCAGCCTTGGTGACAGAACGGGATGCCGCAGTCCATGCACCGCGCCCCTTGCTCGCGCAGGGTGACGACGGGCAGCGGGTTGTAGACCTCTCGCCAGTCTTGCAGTCGCTCGGGGACTGGCCGACGAGTCGGCGTCGTCCGGGGGAACTCAAGAAATCCGGTGGGCTTACCCATAAATAATCTCGTTTCAATATCTTGGATTGTAAGGTAATGTTGTACGAATGACGTCCGTATTCCTAAAGAGCGATCAGCCCCTGGTGACTTCCACAGGGACAGGGGCGGAGGACTTCGCGGCGCGTTGTTGGTCGTTGAGCATGCGGCGGTAATCGACGGGCATGACCTTGATGAATTTCTCGACGGCTTGATCCCAGGTTCGAAGGACGCGCGCGGCGACGGTGCTGCCGGTGTAGCCTGCGTGCTGGATCAAGAGGTCGCGCACCAACGCCAGATCATCGGCCTCCTGAAGCGGTTCCAGTGCGACCATTTCCAGATTGCAGCGCTGGGGGAAGTCGCCCGCTTCGTCAAAAATGAACGCCGAGCCGCCG
>JBDTIR010000573.1:0-7650 GCA_039936275.1 Isosphaeraceae bacterium
GCGAGCCCGAGGCCAAGGAGAAGAAGCCTCCGACCTTTATGGAACGCCTGCTCGGCAAGACCGGCGGCTTTGACAAGGAGGGCAATAAAACTGTCATCGCCCATGAGCTGACCCACGCCTTGGCCGACCAGCACTATGACATCGACACCTTGCAGACCGCCGCGAAGGGGGACGACGACCGCTTACTCGCCCTGACGGCCTTGATCGAGGGCGAGGCGACCTTGACCATGCTGGGCGCCCAGATGAATGACTGGTCGGGCGAGAAGGTCATCGAGCTCCCCGCCGACGGCCTGAACCGGACCTTCCGCATCCTTGGCCCGTTCTTGAACCTGGCCGGAGGCGCTTCGATGCGACAGGCTCCACCGATCGTGGCCGAGACCATGCTCTTTCCCTACCTTCGCGGCCTGGTCTTCTGCGCCTCGTTGACCAACAAAGGGGGCTGGCCTCAGATCGACGAGGCGTACCGCCTTCCCCCGTTGTCCACCGAGCAGGTCCTTCATCCCGAGAAGTACCGCGACAACCCCGACCCGCCGATGGCGATCAACCTGGGCAAACTGACTCCCGGTGCTGGCTGGACCGAAGCGACCCGCAACGTCGTCGGTGAGCTGCAACTGTCGATCCTCTTGAAGAAGTACGACGGCCGAGCCGCCGCCGAAGGTTGGGACGGCGACGC
This sequence comes from Isosphaeraceae bacterium, assembly GCA_039936275.1. Classification (GTDB taxonomy): domain Bacteria; phylum Planctomycetota; class Planctomycetia; order Isosphaerales; family Isosphaeraceae; genus JBDTIR01. The sequence continues at coordinate 674 of JBDTIR010000573.1, forward strand.
CTTCGCCGCTTTTGAAGGTCCGGACGACCGGCTCGCCCTGGTCTGGCTGACGACCTGGGACACTGAGGACGACGCCCGCGAGTTCGCCCAAGGCTACCTCCGGTTCCAGACCACCAAGCTCGACCCCGACGCCAAAGAGCCCGACGCCTTCCCCGACTCCGTTCGCCGCACCCACCTTGACGCCGTCTTCGCCGTCGAGCGTCGCGGCCTTGACGTGGCCGTGGTCGAAGGGTTCCCTTCCAAGACCACTGAGCATTTGATCAATACCGCCCTCGCCGCCCAGAAGTCCGAGAAGACCCACAGGCCGGTCAAGGAGCCGGCGAAGGAGGAGAAGTGACCGGCTTCGAGCCTGAACTGGCCGGCGACCGTCCCGCGATCAAGCCTGGCCATATCTGGATCACTCGACGCCGCTGGGACGCCTACTTCCTGGTAGGCGTTCTCGCCGCTGGGGTCTGCGGCCTACCCTGGCTCATCGATCCCCGCCCAGCCTTGAGCGGCGCGCTGGTGTTGGCGGCGCTCTGGCTATTCATACGCTGGGGTTGGCCGCGCGAAGGCCTCGCCGTGCGGTCGGCCCGCAAAACTCCCGGCATGGTCCCGCTGTTGATCTGGCTGACGTTCTGGGGAATCATCGGCATGGGCGGTTCCTTGCTTTTCGTCGGTGAGATCCCAATGCCGGAAGACGCTGGTCAGACGTGGACATTGAAACAGTGGCTCAGCTTCGCCGCGTTCATAGTCCCCTGGTTCGCCGGCCTGTTGCTGGGCGTCCACCGGATCGAACGTCGGTTCAAGAAGCCTCGTCCGGCCGATCCTGGAGGACTCAAGTGATGCGTTTGGCGTCGCGGTCCAGGCCGTTGAAGTCAGCAGAGCGGAACCGGCCGACGCTCGGGACGTCAAACGCAGCCTCCTCGGGGTGCTCGACCAACCCCCGCTTCAACTGCTGGCGACGGTGCTTGCCCCCTCGCCGCTTGATCCCTCGCTTCTGCTCGCGAAGCTACCGTTTCTCCCGGTCCATAAGGCTGTCTCCCGACGGTTGACCCACCCTTTTGGGGGATGGACGTTTCCCAAAGGGCCTCGCCCCATTCTCAACAACCGTTGAGGACGGGGTCAACCGCGATCCCGAATCGCACGCTCATAGACCGCGACCGTCTCTTCGGCGGTCTTCCGCCAGGAGAAGTCGGCGATCCGGGCGCGAGCCCTTGCGGCCAGATCTCGGCGATAATCAGGATCGCCGGCCACCCGACGCAACAGCGCGGCCAGCTCCTCGGTCTGATCCAGGGTGAAGGTGTCTCCCCCTTGTCCAAGGATCTCCGGCAGGCAGGTTGCGCGTGCGGCCAGGGTCGGGCAGCCGGTGGCCATCGCCTCGCAGAGTTGCAGGCCGAACCCTTCGTACTCGCTCGGATAAACAAAGCAGAGGGCCTCGGCGTACAAGGCGGGCATGTCGGCCTCGTCGATCCAGCCGAGCAGGCGGAATGAGTCGTCCAGGCCGAGCGACCGAGCCTGCTCGATCAGGGCGGCCCGCTGGTCGTCGTTGCCCCCGGCCAAAACCAGATCCACCCCGTCAAGGGCGGCCTCAGCGAACCCTTTGACCAGGAACGGCACGTTCTTCCTCTGCTCCCAGCCGCCGACGTAGAAGACGTAAGGACGATCCGCCAGGCCGTGCCGACGGCGGACCTCGGCCCGCGTCTCGTCCGAGATCGGCTCGTGGAACAACGGATCGGCGGCCTCGTGGGTCACGGTAATCCTGGCCTCGGGAATGCCCAGGTGGCGATGAAGATCCCCCTTGGCATGCTCGCTGACCGTGATGACCTGATCGGCCCTCGTGCGGGCGATCCAATGCGAGAGCCCGATCCGCAAGTTCCCTGGATTCAGCCGACTCTTCCAGGACGAGCGCGGCCGGTAGAACACATCGTCGATCGCGTCGTGTAAGGTCAAGACCTTGGGGCAAGAGCTCGCCCAGGGCAAGCCGTAATTGAGCGGACAGTGGAACAGGTCAACCCGATCCACGCCGCATTGCCTGGCCAGCCAACGCTGCTCCCACTGAAGGTTGCGCATCGGCGGGGCAACTCGAACCGGAAACGTGTCTTCCGGAAGCCGATCCAGGTGGTGTTCATGAATGGGATGGGTCAGATAGAGCAACGGCTCGACGCCCAGGGCGGGCAATTCGGCCAGCAGGTTCACGGTATAACGGTTCCAGCCGCGAAGTGAGGGATAATGGAGCAAGGCCGCGTTGAAGGCCACTTTCATCGGGTGGAACTCCCGGGCGTCGCGGCCGGGTCAAGCAGGCCTTCCTCCGTCAGCAGGTCGGCAAGACCTCGGCGCAGGTCGGCGTGCGGCGTCCAGCCGATCAACGCCTTGAGCCTGGAAACGTCGGCCTGGAGGTGGGCGCGCTCGACGGGCCGAACCCGCTCCGGATCGGTCTCGACCGGGACCGGCTGACCCCTCAGGTCGCCGATCAGGTCAATGACCTCTTGCATCGACCGGGCCTCGCCGGTCGCGATGTTGAGCGTGGTCACGCCTTCGGGGGCCTGGAGCGTCGTTTCGATGATCGCCCTCGCCGCCTCGGTCACGGGAACCAGGTCGCGACGTGGCCAGAGGCTGCCCAGCCGTAACGGTTCGCCGGGACGGTCGCGGAGCTGCTTGAGGATCTCGGGCAGGATATGCGGGTTCGTCTCACGAGCACCGTAGAGATTGAACAGCCGCCCGACCACGAACCGCATCGCCGGTTGACTTTGAGCCGCCAGGGCGACAAGCTGCTCCCCCTGAAACTTCGACAGGCCGTAGATGTTGAACGGCTCCTTGCGGTCGTCTTCGTGATGCGCCTCATCAGCCGGCGCGTAGACGTCGCCGGTTGAGGCGAACCAGAACCGCTCGACCCCCGACGCCGTCGAAGCTGACAGCACGGCCTGCGTCCCCAAGACGTTGATCCCCACGGCCAAAGGGGGGTCAGCCACCGCCGCCGGGATGTAGTGCAAGGCGGCCAGGTGGACCACGTTCGCCGGCCGGAACGACTCGAACACGCCCCGCAACGCCTTGGCCTCTCGGATATCGGCCACGACCAGGGTGAACAAGGGATGATCGACGAACGGACTCAAGTAACCAAGATTTCCCCAGTGCAAGCTATCGAGCGCCACGACCGGAATCCGGCGGCCGAGCAACTGCTCAACAACGTGAGAACCGAGGAACCCGGCGGCCCCGGTCACGAGCCATGGACGCTGCGGCGAAACGGTGGTCATCGGTGCGTCTCCAGCATATGGCGATAGATGTCTTCGATGGCGTCAAGCGTGGGCTTCGGCCCGCAATGGGCCTCGAACAGGGCACGAGCGGCGTGGCGCTGCCGGTTCTGAAGCGAGGGGTCCTGAAGTAAGGCGACCGTGCGGTCGATCAGGCCGGCGTCGTCCTCACAGACCCCGGCATGCACGCCGTCCTCGGCGGGGATACCCTCGACCCCTTCGCTCGTCGTCACGACCGGCACGCCAAAGCCCATCGCCTCAAGGATCTTGATCTTCATGCCGCTGCCCCGGCCAGGTGCGTAAAGCATGACGTTGGTTCGGTCGAAATAGGGCTGGATCTCGGGAACGTTCTCGATGATCTCGACGTCGGGCAGGTCGACATACTCGGCCAGGGCCGACCGGGCCGACCAGCCGACGACCTGGAGTTTCGCCTCGGGCACGCGCCGTTTGATCTCGGGCCAGAGCCGCGTCAGCAAGCGAACCGCCGCGGAGTGGCTTGGGTGCCAGCCCATCGTGCCGATGACGCTGATCGTCGCTGCGCCGGTTCGCCGCTCATCGGGAATGAACGGGTACAACGACGGGTCGAGACCGACGGGGACCGTGGTGATGTCGGCCTGAGGGTTAACCTGCTTGATCGGCTCGACCAGGCGGGGCGAGCACGCCCGGAAGAAACGCAGGCCGCGTACCAAGCGACGCTCCGTCCCGAACATCAGCCGATGATCCAGCCGGCCGCGCCCGGACGTCGGCCTCTTCTCGCTCAGGTCGATCCAGACCAGATGGTGGACGTTCACCAGGGCCCGATCCGGGTGCGCCAGGCCGAGCCAGCCGCTCCAGAGCTGCTCCAGGTGGAAGATGTCGAACCCCTTCGCCAGTTCCGCCTCCAGGTCGCGCCGTAGCTCAGGCGTGAACATGAACGAGTATGGGCGTCTTAAGGTCTGCCACTTCGCCCGCAAGCCTCCAGGCTCCGTGGGGTATGAGTACAGACGCAGGTCGTAATCGGGCGAGGGAAAGAGCCGGCGGGCTTCGTCCATCTCCTTCGGCTTGCCGCAGGCGGCGAACGCCGTGACGTGATGGCCGCGCTCGACCAGGCCGCGCAGCAAGACATAGAACCACCGCGCCGCCGCGTTGCCAAACGGCAAAGGGGGTTCGATCATCACAACCACGATCCGCAGAGGGGCCATGCCTTCGATCTCACAAAGGGCACCAACAACGCCGGCGATCGAGGGCCGCAAACCCAACGATTCATTGCCGCACAAAGCCAGCCGCCCCGCGTCTCGAGGCGGCGGTCACGGGCTAAGTATAGGTGATGGAAGGGGACTCGCGATAGGCATTCCCTGGCGAGGGCCGATCGTCTCGTCGAGCCAGGCGGCCAGGTCACGGGCGTATCGGGTCGGGTCGGGATCGAATTCCAGGGTATGGTGCCCTTCAGGATACTCGATCAGGCGGCGTTCGGTGCTGGCAATCCGGTCAAAGGCAGCCCGAGTCCGGTCGTTGTCCACGATCCGGTCGTGACCGGCGAGCATCAGCAAGGCCGGCTGATGGACCTTGGTCGGAACCCTCGACACCCTGCGATCAAGGAACTTGCTGGCCGCCAGCAACGAGGCCGTCGCCGTCCGCAAGCTCAAGGGGTCGTCGGCGATGAACGCCTGCCCCTCGGGGTTCGCCGTGAACAGGGCAGGGTCACTCAAGGGGATCGGGAACCTTCGCATCCGTCGGCCGGTCAGGTAGGCCGAGGCAATCGCCAGGCGCTCTCGGAACGGCACGCCAACCCTCGGATGCAACCCTGGACAGATCAGAGCCAACGCATCCACCAATGCCGGCCGCCGTCCAGAGACGACCAGGGCCGTCTTCCCGCCCCAGCTAATGCCCGCCAGGGCGATCGGCAACGAACCGTCCTGCTCCTTCAAGCCGGCCAGCCATTCGGAGACGTCGTCCAGCAACCGACGCAAGGAAGGCGTATGGCCCCGGTCCCTGGTGTTCGCCCCAGAGCCTCGACGGTCGGGGAAGTGCGCCTCGTACCCAGCTTCGGCGAGGGTCCTGCCCAGACCGTGATACCAGCCGCCATGACTCTGCACACCGTGCAAGACGACCACTCGCCCCTTGGGAGGCTCGTGGGTCGGCCAGATCAGGACGTGAATCGGATAACCGTCTGATGCGGTCTGGGTCTGGATCAAAGGTTCAATCAAAGGAGACCTCCCGACGGTTGACGGTCATCCGTTCCAGGGCCTCCGGATCGACCGTGACCCCCAGCCCTGCCCCCGAGAGCACTCCGGCGCGACCACCGTAGCCGAAGGTGACGTCCTCAACGATCAGGTTGGCGGCCAGGACGTGACGATCATACGACCCTTCGACGTAACGGAACCCCTTGACGTTGCTGGCGACGTGCCGACCGGCCGCGGAGAGCAACCCGGTTTCTCCAGGGTGGCAACCAAGCGGAACCCCCAGGCCCGACCGCGCCGCCAGGGCGATGATCCGGAGCGAAGGCCCGATTCCGCCGCACTTCGACAGACGAACATTGAGCAGATCGGCCGTCTTGCGCTCGATCGCCCGCAAGGCGTCCGGGTAGCCGCAGAGCGACTCGTCAAGCATGATCGGCACGCCCAGTTTCGGCCGCAATTCCGAGAGGGCGTCTACCTCGGCATGCGGCAAGGGTTGCTCCAGGGCCGTGGGGCGGAACGGCAAGAGCGGCTGGACCCGGTCCACGACCTCGGCGGCGGACCAAGCCTCGTTGGCGTCGAGCCGGATGTCCATCCCCTTGCCCAGAATGCGCCGGAAGCGAGCCAGACGGCCAGGGTCGTCCTGTCCGGCCGCGCCGACCTTGATCTTGACCTGATGGAAGCCGTAGACCCGCATTTTCCAGGCCGAGACCCGCGCCTTGCGCTCCGAATCCGCCATGATCGCCCCGCTATAGCGAACCGGGCTCGGGGCGTCGGTAAAGAGCCCTTGCGCCGACTGATGGAGCCGGACCGCCTGCCCCACCGACTCGCCAAACTGCCGGCCGTAGGCGTCCAGGATCGCCAGTTCCAGGGCGCAACGCGCGGCGTTGCCGTACATCCCCCGAGGGTCGGCCTCGGTCTCGGGCAAGGTCAACGCCTCCAGCCGCTGGACGACCTCGGCATAGTCCTTCGGCCGGCCCATGTGCCTGGCCGCGTCGAACCCGCCCAGGACCTCGAACGTTGACTCGACCGTCTCGCCCGTCACATATGACCGCGGGACCCCTTCGCCGTAGCCGACCTGCCCCCCTTCCAGAGTGACTCGAACGACCAGGTTCTCGCTCGTCGTCCGCTCATGCGACGCATGCTTGATCGGCTTCTTGAGCGGCACGGCGATCTGGAAAAGCTCGATAATGCGGATGCTCACGATAAGACCTCGACCGTCAAGGCCGGGAAACCGCCAAGGCGGTGGTCGTTGGTAAGGAACAGGTCACACCCCCCTTCCATCGCGACGGCCAGGTGAAGGGCGTCGGCGAGTTTGTAAGCATGATTGGCGCGGATGTCCGCAGCCCGGTCAAAGACGGGCGTGGGCATCGAAAATCTCAGCAGATCGGGGGCCGCGAAGAAGAGATCAAATTCGGCGGCGAGACTGGAATCGTGGAGTCGGATCGGCTTGATATGGCATTCCAGGTGGGTGAGGTCGCTGACGACGAGACATTCGCCCGCCTGGCGGAGCGAAGCCAGGCGCGCCTTGGCGCGGGCCTTGAATGGCGACGGCCCTTCGACCGCGTAAATCACGACGACGGTGTCCAGA
>JBDTIR010000574.1:0-6120 GCA_039936275.1 Isosphaeraceae bacterium
ACCGGCAAGGCCCCGCCGATGACCTGACCGACGTAGGGGACGAAGTTGGTCAGGGCCGCGAACGCCCCGAGCGCGAGCGCGAACTTCACCCCCAAAAGCTGCAACGCCAAGGCGACGACCGCGCCCATGCCGATGTTGATCAGGGTTCGAGCCACGAGGTAGGCCCGGATCTGGTGGATCAGGATGTTCAAGGTCCGCTCGGCTGCCCGGACGTCGCCCGGGGCGCTGGCGAAGAAGCGAACGACCTTCGGCGCCAGTCTCTCGCTCTCGGCCAGGAGGAACAGGACGAGAATCAGGATGATCAGGCCCTGGGCCACCCAGCTTGAGAGGTCGGTCAGGCGGTTGCTCAGGCCCTTGATCAGGAGGGCGCGGTTGCTGTCGCCGAGCAGGTTGATGGTGTCCGGATCGGGCAAGACCGCGCCAAGATAGGGCTTATCGCGGATCGCCTCGGTCAGTTGCCTGCTGAGTCGTCCCGAGAGCCGCTCGGCGTCGGTCGGCAAGGTCTGCGCCGCCTGGACCAGGCTCTCGGCCGTCAGGCTGGCAATGTACAGGCCGACGAACGTCAAGGACAGGAACAGCAAGACCGCCGCTCCGGTCGATCCCAAGGGGAAGACCCGACGCAAGGCCCAAATCGCTGGCGAGAGCAGGCAGGCCAGCAAGAGCGCCAGCGCCACCGGCACCAGGATCACCTTCATCAGTTGCAGGGCGGCCATCACACCGAGCACGGCGAGAACAACCAGCGCGGTGTTAGCCGTGTTCGAGACCCGCTCCAATCCCAGCCTCCCTCTCACTGTCACTGGACCATGCCCCGCCTGGCCCGCACTCTAATGATCGGGCAAGAGGTCCAAAACCGCAAGGCCCCGTCATGATGACCTGCCGCCTCGCGGAGTCGATCTGAGTCGGCAAGCCGGTGCCAGCGCCGCCCTACCGCGTTCGCCGAGGCCCCCCGCCTGGCAAAGGACGGTCAGGGTTCATGAAAGGAGGTGGCGGGCTCGGGCGACCGATTGTGCCCGCACTCAAGACGGACGCCGCCTTGAAGCACCTCGAAATCGCCGGTGTCGTTGCAGTAGACTTGCGAGGTGCCTTCCCACTCGACGACGTAGAACCAAGGCGTGGCCGAATCGCTATCGCTGTAGGCAACAACCTCTAACTTCTCGCCCGGCATCAGCGTGAAGTCCTCGCCCCAGGGCTCGACCGCCACGACCTGCGGTGCATCCCGGCGGTTGTTGATCCCGAGCTTCGAACGGATTGGTCGCATGGCGTAGACTGCCCAGGCCAGTTTGATAGTCCATATGGGGAACACCGCGAGGACGAACATCCGATTCAGCGTCAATAGCCACGTCGGCAAGATAAATAGGTATGAGAGCCAGATTACGAATAGGGATACTGCGCAGAGGGCGAAAAAGACGCGCAGTACCAGTAGGTTCCGGACCTTACTCATCGTCTGACCTCCACTCAAGTCACCAAACGAACCTCCGAGGAAGTTTACTTGGGTTGCGGCCTGCCTTGCTTGCGGGGCGGCGTTGACGGCCCTTTTGTGCATCGAAGGCTCCGACGGTTTCGTGACCTCCAACACCGCTCCGATTGCTACCGGCGGAACCGATCAAGTGGCCGGGCGGGAATTGCACCCGCTGAAGATCCCAGCCTTTCCACGGCGCACAACGATCCCTTTTGATCTTTTGCGATCAAGCCGTCCCCGATCCCCGAGGGACACCTGAAACCAAGGAACGTATTCCAGCCGATTTCTGAGCACCTAACGCCTTCAGTGGCCGTCAAACCGGAAGATCCCGGGAGCGAGCACGGCATCGGAGAGGTGGGCGCCCGGGGCGGGTTGCTGATGGGCGTTGAGATAGATGTCCGCATCGGGGCCGACGCGGCGATTAGGGTGAAACCGGACGTGGCCGCCAGCGAAGAGCACGTTCTGGCCGGCGCCGCCGTGGTTCGGACTGTTGCCGGGCAAGATGGTATACGGGCCGCTGAACGCAGGGCGATCGGCCAGCAGGGGGACAGAGTCGAGCCCTGGTTCGTTGGCGATAATCGGACCGGGCTGGCCGTCGCGCTGAACGCCAAGGTTGTAAGCGTAATCGATATCGCGCAGACAAGGGGCTGAGCGTGGGGTCTTGCGGTCCTGAACGCAGAGGGCCGGGTAGTCCGGGAGCGGGCAGGGAGCATGCGCTTGGCCGTTGCAGTGGGGGCAATGCAGGAGCTTGGGGTCCTTGAGAAAGCCCTGCTCCTTGAGCAAGACGGCGAAGGTGCCGGCATAAGGCGCCCCGTCGTCCTGGTTCGGATTGACATAGGGATACGAGCCGTTGACGCCCGCGAACTGGTTCAAACTGGTGCCGAGTTGCTGGAGGTTCCAGGCGCACGCGAGTTGATCGGCCTGGTCGCGCGATTTCTGGACGGCGGGCAGGAGCGTGGCCACGGCGGCCAGAAAGATGCCGGCGGCGACCGCCACGTCCGCCCATCGAAAAGGGAGGCGAACCGGGGCGAAATCAAGAACTGACCGTCTCGCAGGCTGCCGACGATGCTCGGCGACCCTGGCCAGGGTGCGCCGGGCCAGATCGGGGGGCGGTTCGAACACCTCACCGTCATCAACAAGCGCGGTGATCGCCGACCTCAGTCGGGTCACCCGGTCGGTCTGGAGTGGGTCGCCGGCAAGCTCGCGCTCGCAACTGGCGCGGTCGCCGACCTCAAGGAGATTGAGGACGTAATCCAACTGGTTTGAGGCGTTCATGGCGTCATTCTCGCTCGCGACCGTCGAATTCAGCCCTGGCCATCTCTTGGAGCTTGGCCAAGGCGGCATGCAGGCGGGATTTGACCGTACCCACGGGGATCTTCTGGATCTCGGCGATTTCTCGGTATTTCAGGTCGTGGAAGTAAGCCAGAATCAAGGTTTGCCGCAAAAGTTCGGGCAACCGCTGCACACTCTCACGGGCCCAGGCTTTGCGTTCTTCCCCTTGCAATTCGGCCAGGGGGCCCGGCGTGTCGCTGACCAGAAGATCCACCAACGCGCTGGGGTCTGATTCTCCCCTGGAAGGTCCACGCTGATCGAGACTGATCGTTGAATGCCGGCCGGCCTTTCGCAAGGCATCGATCGCCTGGTGAGTGGCGATCGCGTAGAGCCAGGGACGGACAGGGCGTCCGTCCTCATAAAGCGCCCGCTTCAAGTGAACCTGAAGCATGGTATTCTGAAACACATCATCAGCTAACGAAGCATCGCCGAGATAACGCGCCAGATACCGATAGAGCTCACGCTCGTACCGATGGACCAGCGCGTTGAAGTCCTCCGTCCGGCCCTCGTCGCGGTAGCGGGTGAGTAGCTCCTCGTCGGTCTGTTGAGTGAGGTCGTCCGCCACCGTGTCCAGGGCCTTCACCTTTGCCTACGTCCCGCCGCGCGTCCGGGTTCGTTCGCGAGGCCAAATTCTTGAAGGGAAAATTTCGAGACGTCCCGAGATTTTCCCTTGCCCAGAGAATGGCGAAGCTAACAGTTTAGGGTCTGAACGCGCCGCGTCAAGCGGGCTCAGTCCAGGAGCGACGCACAAAGGGTGCGCCAACGGATTCTGGCAGGTTGCTTCGGTCACAGTGATCAAGCGACGATTCCCTTGAGAGGTTTGCCTGATGGCAGGCGGCTTCGATCGCCAAGGGGGGGCAAGCAGGCGGAGAGGTCCTGGCGGAGCCGGCCCAGAATGGTGAAGATACGGCTCGGCATGGGAGGGCTCCGTGCGTCGCGAAGGTGGGGCGGTTTCCAACCACCAAGCGTGCGCGGGGCCCCTCCTATGCTCAAGAGGCGATAAAACGTTCAGTATCCAGGAGTTAGCCCTCACTTCACGGCATTCTGCTAGATCCCCCTTTTCGTGTCCCGGAAAGCTCAAGAACACGAACGACCGATCCGGTGCCAAACTCCTCAAGTCGCTGACCATCTGGCGAGCGCCAGGAAATAATTTCAAAAAAAAAGGAGCCGGGTGATTGTGGATATTCCAGGGCGCGTCGTGTATTCTCGTCTGTGCATAACAAGCATGCCCATTCGCGATTCGCCCCCTTGGAGTCTCGGCAACCATGGCGACCGCTTCGCCGAAACTTTCGTCGCTGAAGTACCTCGTCTCGTCGATCCTGGGCACTGACGGCAACGCCACGGTGATGCTCGTCACCGACAAGGAGCCTGGCGGCGGTCGCTACGCCCTGAAGATCGTCAAGCGCGAAGAACCAGAAGACGACCTGGACGTCGAACGCCTTCGCGCTGAGTACGAAGCGTCCGGCAAGCTCAATTCCCCGTCGATCCTCAAAGCGTTCGACTTCTGCGCCAAACGCTCGTGGACGTTCCAGGTCATTCGCGGCGAATTACTGATGGAATACGTCGACGGCAAACCTTTGAGCGCCTTTGACGATCCGATGCCGATCGACGCCGGCGTTTTGCTCTTCCTCAAGGTCGCTGGCGCACTGGCCCACATGCACCGTCGCGGGGTCTTCCACGGCGACTTGCGCCCTTCGAAGATCCTTCTCGGCCGCAACGGCTCGGTGAAGGTCCGGGGCTATGGTCTTTCCCTGGTCGACGCCAAGCTCCTCGTCCAGTTCAAGCCCAACCGCAACTACGCTTCCCCTGAGCAGTCGAAGGAGAAGCTCCTCGACGAGAAGACGGAGATCTACGCCCTTGGGGCGACATTCTACCACATCTTCACCGGCCTTGCTCCCGGCGGGGTAATGGGCCGCACCGAGGGCCGCAAGCTCGCCATTCCCTCCTCCGTCAACCCTCGCATCCCCTCCGCGCTGAACAACCTCCTCGTCACCTGCCTCCAATCCAACCCCCACAAGCGCCCCGCCACCCTCGAAGACGTCAAGATCCAGCTTGAGGAGTTGTCGAAATCCCTGGCGGTTGATGAGGACGCCCTGGCAGGGCTGGCGGTGAGAGAGGAATGAGAAAGGAGTCTCTCGTCTTACGCGATAGCTCATGCATCACTGAATGTTGTGAAGTTAGGGCTAACTTCTGGATATTGAACGTTTTATCGCCTCTTGAGCATGGGAGGGGCCGGGACTGTCGCATTTGGGCTGTTGAGGGTCGGTTTCAGGTTGACGGTCTTCAGCGCCGAAAATTTGGCGATGGATCGGCACAACTCCTTGTTATCAACGAGTCTGAGTGCGCCGTAGCCTCGGGTGTCGAAGTGCCGAAATTGTCAACCCGCTCGCCTCTTCAGAGGAACCCAACTGCCATTTTGGTAGTCGGCCAAGACTGATTCTCACGCGAAATCGGCGGACGACCACCGTGAGCCGAGCGGACGGTCAAAGTCGCTACGCGTCACCTGGAACGGAGGAATCAACCGTGCGGGATGTCCGGGGTTTCCGGTCAAAGACCGGGTCGGCGACAGTTCCTCCGGACGACTTGCGCTTGATCCCTGGGCGTCAGTCTGATCGAATGGTCCGGAACCAAAGAAGTGTCGGGAACGAAATGAAGGGGGGTCCGCGCGATGATCGTCGGGACGCCGAAGGAGATCAAGCCTGATGAGTACCGCGTCGGCATGCTGCCGGTCGGGGCCGAGGAACTCTCGGCTGCCGGGCATACCGTGCTCATTGAGCAAGGCGCGGGGTTGGGCAGCGGCATCACTGACGCGCAGTATGAAGCCGCTGGGGGTGTGATCGTCGCCGACCCCGCGGACCTCTGGAGGCGGGCCGACCTGATTGTGAAGGTCAAGGAGCCGCAAGCTTCGGAATGGCCCTGGATGCGTTCCGGCCAGGTGGTCTTTACCTATTTTCACTTCGCCGCCGAGGAAGCTCTGACCCGGGCCGTGCTCAAGAGCAGAACCACCGCCATTGCCTATGAGACCATCCGCGACGCCAAAGGGGGCTTACCGCTCTTGACGCCGATGAGCGAGGTCGCCGGCCGGATGAGCATCCAGGACGGCGCCAAGTACCTTGAACGGCCCCAGGAAGGGCGGGGGATCTTGCTCTCGGGAGTGCCCGGCGTCGCGCCGGCGGAGGTCGCCGTGCTGGGCGGGGGCGTGGTCGGCTCAAACGCCGCCAAGGTCGCCGCCGGCATGGGGGCGAACGTCACCATCCTCGACGTCAATCTGGACCGCCTCCGCTATCTTGACGACATCTCGCCGCCCAACGTGACCACCATCTATTCCG
>JBDTIR010000575.1:0-5247 GCA_039936275.1 Isosphaeraceae bacterium
GCCTGGCCCTGCACAACTACCATCAGGTAATGGACACATTCCCGATGGGTTCGTCACGAGCCATCAGCACCATGCCGACCTACCCTGGCTGGGGCGACTGGAGCGCCCAGGCCATGATGCTGCCCTACCTGGAGCAGCAGCCCGTTTACAATGCGATTAACTTCTACTACACCGCCACCGGCAATGTCACTGATATGTCATTGAACGTAAATTCGACGGCATATAACACCAAGATCAACTCGTTTCTCTGCCCATCGGACGGTAATGCGGGGCGGTCGAACTTCAACAGCTACTACGGCAGCGTCGGCACGACTACAAACGTCTATTATAATGGCCAGACGACCGGTCTGTTCGCCCTGGCGATGAGTAATTCGATCGCCTCGGTCTCCGACGGCACGTCAACCACCATCGCCTTCTCCGAGAGCTTGACGGGCGACAATAACGGCGCCTCGCAGTATCGGGGGAATGGGGTTCGAGGCGTCAGTCTCACCGGCTATCAGTTGGCCGACGTCTTCCAGACCATTCCCGCCGGTATGCAGGCGCCGGGCATCACGATTCCGGCCGGTCTGTCAACCTGCTCCACGTCGTTCCAGTCCGGATCAAACCTGACGTCCAACAAAGGCGCGCGCTGGGGCGCTGGCACTTTGGGCTTCACGCTGTTCACGACCGTCGTGCCGCCGAACGCCAGTCAGTATAAGTGGGGGGCCTGCGGCATTGGCGGCAGCGGCGGCGGCGCGGACGCCTCGACGTTCGTCAACGCCCAGAGCAACCACTCTGGCGGCTCGAACGTCTTGATGGCCGACGGCAGCGTCAAGTTCATCAAGGATTCGGTCTCATGGATGACCTGGTGGAGCCTGGGCACCAAGGCCAACGGTGAGGTTATCAGTTCTGATTCATATTGATGAATCCTCTGTCCGTTCCGGCGGGGCCGGCCAAACGGCCCGCGCCGCCATCCTTTTTTGATTTGCCGACGGCAACCCGTTCGTTACGATCGTGGTTTACCTCGACCGCGGTGCCCTGCCTGTGGTGGCGGATGGGGCCAATTCTTTGTCCCAGGCATCCAGGGCGGCGGTGAGATCGTTTAAGATCTCCGGCTTCTCGTCAGCCAGGTTCTTTGACTCCCCGAGGTCGGCCTGGAGGTCGTACAACTCTGCGGATTGTCCCTCGGGTCGGACGACCTTCCATCGGCCTTCCCGCACGGCGTGGAACAGTTGGCCTTTCTGCCTCGTGCGCCAGAACAGCCGCTGGTGCGGCGGCGTCTTCACCTTGCCGGCCAGGTACGGGAGAAGGTCCACGCCATCGAATTTCACGTCCTTGGGAGCGGCCACCCCGGCGACGTCGAGCGCGGTGGCAAAGGCGTCGAGCGCGATCACCGGCTCGTCGTAGGTCGTCCCCTCCGGGAGGGTGCCCGGCCAACTCACCACGAAGGGCGCCCGCACCCCGCCTTCGTAGAGCGTCCCCTTGCCTGCCCGGAGCGGGGTGTTGTCTGCGGAAAACGTCGGCTGGCCGCCGTTATCGCCGATGAAGAACACCAGCGTGCCCTTGGTTTGACCGGTCTCGTTCAGCGCGGCGGTCACCGCCCCGATGGCGTCGTCCATGAGGCTGATCTGGGCGAGGTTCTTTCGCCGCCCCGGATTCGTGATGTCTGCGAATTGGGCTTCTGCCTCGGCCGACGGTTGGTGCGGGGCGTGGGGTGCGTTGAAGGCCAGGTAGAGCAGCCAGGGATGCCCTTGATTTCTCTGGACGAACGCCGCCGCTTCCTCGCCGAGCGTCGTCGTCAGGTGCGCTGGGATGTCGGGAATCTCCTTGCCATTGCGTACGAGCGGTATGAAATACTCGCGCCCGTCCGGCTTCCAGTCGCGATACTGGTGGCCGCCGCCGATGAAGCCGAAGGTCTCGTCGAAGCCGCGATTCCAAGGAAGATGCTTGGGTGAGGCCCCGAGGTGCCATTTGCCAACCCAGCCCGTTCTGTATTCCGCCTGCTTCAGGTATTGCGGCAGCAGACGCTCCGAGAAGGGCACGCCGAGTCGATCATTGTCAGGCGCGTAGGTTGGGTTGTATTCATATCCGAAGCGGGCCTGGTAGCGACCCGTCAACAAGCCAGCCCGCGACGGCGAACAGTAACAATGGGATGCATAGCCGTTTGTGCAGCGGACGCCCGCCCTGGCGAGCGCGTCGAGGTGCGGGGTGACCGCCTCTTGACTCCCCTGAAAACCGACGTCGGCCCACCCCTGGTCGTCGCTCACAATGAGCAGAATGTTGGGCTTCATCACCTCCGCAGCAGATGCGGAAGGAAGCCCCATCGATGCGGCGGAAATCATGACAATTGCAAGGTAATCCCATCTCATGGCGCGTATCCATTTCGGCAAGAGTTTCACCCCTGCATCTGTATCCTTCCAAGATCAGTGGCATCTTGATCGGGGAATTCGCTTATGTCAAGGAAAATCTTCTTGGAAAATGGAGCGGCTGGTGGCCTGGACAACGCGAGCGCGGTGAGCGTACCCCGTCCGTCCGCCGTCTACTGCGGCGTTCTGCGAACTCACCGTGGGTTTTCGGAATCGCCTTGAGTCTGCGAGCTGTAGTCTGAAAGCAGTTGCGGTCTCATGGAAGCGCGCAGCGCATTCAGCACTGCCAGGACGTCAATCACTTCTTGCGTGATCGCGCCGGCCACCGGTGGCAGATATCCGGCAGCCGCGACGAACATGCCGATCACGCTCAACGCCATCCCGCCAACGGCGCTTTGCAAGGCGATGGACCGCATCCGTCGCCCGATGTGCAGCAGTTCGTCCACTCGTTCGAGTGAGCTATCCAGAATGACGGCCCCTGCGGCTTCGGCGGTGACATCACTCCCCTGGCCGAACGCAATCCCCACGGTCGCGGCTGTCAGGGCCGGGGCGTCGTTGATCCCATCGCCCATGAACACCGTGTTGGCGTGTTTTGTTTCGGCACTCACCAGGTCGAGTTTTTGTTCGGGACTTTGGTTGGCGTAGACTTCCGTAATGCCGACTTTTTCAGCCAGGTAGCGCACCTCGGATTCGCGGTCCCCCGAAATCAGCAGAACACGCTTAAAACCATGCCGAGGTTTCAAGTGACGGACGAACGATCTGCCTTCGGCCCGCGGTTCGTCCCGGAACCGGAACGTCGCCGCGTAGCGACCGTCGATCAGGACGACGCACTCCAGACCGCCCGAGAGGTTCGGGAGCAATTCCACCAATGCCGGGGATTGGGCGGCCAACTTCTTCCGGCTGGTGACTTGAATCGTCCGCCCGCCGATGATCCCGCGCAGCCCTTCGCCAGGTCGCTCGCTGACCTCGCTGGCGTCCTGAAGGGGAAGTTTCGCTTCGGCGGCGGCAGCGATCATCGCGGATGCGAGCGGGTGACGTGAGTAGCGTTCGAGACTCGCCACGGCCGCGAGGGTCTCCTCCTTGGTGAAACCGTCGGCGGGAATCACCTCCGTCAATTTCGGCTCCCCATAGGTGAGCGTGCCCGTCTTGTCAAAAATGGCAATCCGGCAGGTGTCGATCTTCTCCAGAACGGCGGGATCTTTGATGATAATGCCCCGTCGCGCCGCCAAGGAAACTGAGCCGATGATCGCCACCGGAATCGCAATCAGCAGTGGGCAAGGGGTCGCCACCACCAGGACGCCCAGAAACCGCGAGGCGTCCCCACTCAATGCCCAGGCGACGATGGCAATCGTGACCGCCAGAGGCGTATACACGGCCCCGAGTTGATCGCCGAGCCGCCGCAATTGCGGCCGACGCTGCTCCGAATCGCGCATCACTTGCATGATCTTGGCATATCGCGAATCGACGGCGGTCTTTTCCGCCCGAATCGTCAAAGCTCCGTCGCTGTTGATGGCCCCGGAAAGGACCGCCGATCCCGTCGTCTTGAGCAAGAGGAATGGTTCGCCCGTCAGGTAAGATTCGTTCATCGTGCTACGTCCATCGAGCACCACGCCATCGACCGGGCACGTCTCGTGCGGAAAGATGACCAGAATATCGCCGACCTCGACGTCTGCGAGGGGGACGTCTTCAACGGCCGATCCATTCTTGCGATGTGCCAGAAACGGCAACCGCCTGGCGAGCGCCTCCAATGCGAACGAAGCCCGGCGCACCGCATACGATTCCAGCGCCTGGCCGCCGGAAAGCATAAGGACGACGAGTGTGCCCGCGAGATATTCCCCCAGAATGACCGATGTCACAATCGAAATGCCGGCCAGCAGGTCCGCGTTAAACTCCCAGCGGAACAGGTGGTTCGCCAGACTCAGCAGCAAGGGGATGCCGGCCGCCAACGCCACGAACAGGGGAACGTTGTAGGATGGACTGCCAAAGACCGTGCCGGCCGTCCCCGGGCCGAATCGCAGAATCAAGTGGAGGCCAATGCCCACGATCGCGATCGCCGCGATGACGACCTCGATTTTGGAGAATACCGGCGCAAGTTGAGACGTTGGTTTTGTCATGGAGCCTTCGAGTTTGTGTCATATTCCGAAGGCCGACCAGCGGCAATCCTTCCGCCGCCGAACGACCAAGCTCCGCGGACCAACCCGCCGAGTTGAGCCCTTGATGATACCAGAACCCGCCACGGCAAAGTCGGGTCCGCTCCTGCGCCTGGTGATCCTCCCCTGCCCGCTTTGACAGGTGGCCGGGGTGAGGATTGCCCCCCCGAGTCTGTGCGTTCAGCCACGCCGTCGGCACGGGTTCGGAGTACCGAACCTCAAAAGGCGCTCGAACCCCTTGCCACCCGTCGCTGTCGTCGTAGACTGCCGGAGGAAAACCGGGCGAGGCGGCAAACGGCAGCTTGACACATGGCGGTTGACTGTATAGGAAAACTCCTATAAAATCAGGAGTGACGGAACTTGGCCCTGGATGACCACGAAACCCCGGTGTTGCGTCCTCTCGTCTGGATGGGCAACGCGAAGCGGAACCTTCAGGCGTTTCCCAAGGGAGCGCAGAAGCTCATCGGGGATGAGTTACAACTGATTCAGTTCGGAATCATTCTTAAAGACGCCAAGCCGCTCAAGGGAATCGGCAGTGGGGTTTTCGAGATCGCCCTACGCTCTCAGGGCGATGCGTACCGGACGGTCTTCGCGGTCCAGCTTGGCGAGAGAATTTACGTTCTGCATGCCTTCCAGAAGAAGTCAAAGACGGGGGTTGCAACGCCGAAGCCGGACATGGATTTGATCAAACAGAGATACAAAGAGGCGAAGGAGCTTGCTGAACATGACTGAAAACGACCAGACGCCGCCCA
>JBDTIR010000576.1:0-4299 GCA_039936275.1 Isosphaeraceae bacterium
CACGGTTCAGAAGGCGTCAGAGCTGATGACCTCCCCTTGGTTTCGGGTGCCGAGCGCCTGGTAGGTGGGAAGGTTGATCGAGTCTTTCAGGAACCGGACCGAGCCGTCACCGAACAGGAAGTTGGCACCGCCTGGATGTTGGCTACGGAAACCCCACTGGCCGAATTCTTTATAAAACGGAAGGTTCAACGTCCAGCCTTTGCAGTCACTAACGTCGGGATACGGGGTGCCCGGGGGCATGTGGCCGTAATCATTGAGGAATGGGAGCGCGTTGATCCGAGGGACCTCAAAGGCGAACCCCTGGGGCCTCGTCGTCGTGCCGCCGCCGGGCAGGTTGGAATAGTTCGACTGGAAGAAGCCGTAACGGCTCCACTGGTTGAAAACCGGGTCGCGATCGTTCCGGAACCTGGAGGTTTCGCCGACGAGGATGGTCGCACTGACGCCGTCGGTAAAGTCTGAGGGGCGATGGGCGGTCGAGGCGTCGAACGCACCGTTGCCTTGGTCTTGCTGCCAGCAATCCGGCCCTGCGTAATAGGCGATCACATTCCAGGTTCCCGCCGACAAGAAATACGAGGTCTGCGAGTAACCGTTGCCCGACTGATCGGGAACCTTGGGCGGATTGAAGCGGTCGTCGCTCGGGCAAAGGTAGGCCGAGATCAGGCTGCCGAGCGCCGTGGCATTGGTCCGACCGCCGTGGATGTCGCCAAACATCGAATCGGCCCGGGTCTGGAAGTTGATGGCGTTGTAGACGTTCCCTTGTTCGAGGAATTGCAGGATCAAGGCCTGTCCGGTGAAGTCGCGGGCGTCGTGGATGGTGCCCGAACCGCAGGCGTTCAGTCCGCCGTCGTCCGCGTTGTAGAGCACGGCCCCGAGCGGGTAAGAGCCGTGCGCGCTTTCATAATTCTGAACGGCCAGGCCGATTTGCTTGAGGTTATTGACGCACTGAGAACGCCTGGCCGCTTCCCTGGCCGCCTGGACCGCCGGTAAGAGCAAGGCAATCAGGATGCCAATGATTGCGATCACGACCAAGAGCTCAATCAGGGTGAAACCGGTCGCCCGACGGTCTCGGAGCGTCATCGACATGGCGAGAGGCCCCCCTCTTCTTGGTGACCGGGCACGGGTCTTTGGTATCAAGTCATCAGTCGAAATAAATCACATAAATTATGACAATATTTCCGATAGGTTCCAGTCGAAACAAGGATGACCCTGTTCACGTCAGATCCGATGATTTCTCCCAGTTCCGCAGGACAAGCTGGGCGACGTCTCGCGCGGAGACCTGAGGCATCGAGCCCAGCGCGTTCGGCTGGGACGCGACGATGACGCCCAGGTAATCGGCATTCGGCGGCGGGGCCCCGAGCGAACCCTTAACGTGGGTCGGGTCAAGGGGAATATCGGTGGAGAACGAGATCAAGGCCGACCCGAGACCGGACGATTTGGGAGCTTCTTCGGCGGTCAACCACCAGTCCGGGGCAAACCAGCGATCGGGGCAGGCGACCAGGACGACGTCGCCCGCCCTCGGATGATCGAGTCCCAGGCCGGCGCGTGCGGCCCCTGGCGCCACGGTGTCCACGCCGTCGTTGTGGGCCCCGGCGAAGGCCGATGCGATCGTGGCCGCCTGATCGGGATCGTTCAGGTAGATATGGCAGACCTGATGATCGGCCAGGGCGAAGGCTGCACTCTGGCCCAGGTCGATCGCCAACCCACCCTTATCGTCGGGCTTGAGGGCGAGCAGGCCGAGGCCACGAAGCACCCGATTCGGATAGATCGGACCGGAGACCGGCGTCGTGACTGATTCGGTCACGGCAATCGTCAAGGTCGCGCGATCGAGCGTCGCGAGGAATGGGGCCAGGATCGATTCCAGCTCGCGGATTGCTCGGCCAGCCTCACGTCCGTCAGGCCCGAACCGGCGGGCCACCTGACCCAGATAAGGAACGCGGACCACGGCCAACGTCGGCTGTTCGTCGGCGATCACCTGCGCAGCCGCCTTGAGGAGCCAGGTCGAAACCTCCAGCCTGGGCGGTTCACCCCGAGAGACCGGGCTTGGGAACGGACCAAAACGGTCAAGTAAACCTTTGGCCAGAGCGGGCGGCTCGGTCGCCAATTGCCAGTCGGATTCGACCCAGGCCCCCAGATCAACCGTCGCCCCTCGGAAATTGGGCGCGAACCAGAGCATCGACCGGGCCCCGGGCTTGACCGCGCGTAAACGATCCCAGAGCCTGGGCGCTTGCACGACCGAATCCGGCAAGGGGCCGACCCGAACCCGCCCTTCGGCCCGGTCATAATAACTGTTGCCGATCAAGCCGTGCTCATAGGGGCCGGTGCCGGTCATCAAGGTCGCAAACGACGAGGCCGCCAAGCCGGGGAAGGCTGGCACCAACTCGGCCAGGGCCCCTCGCCCTGCCATCCGGTCGAGCGACGCCAGCGCCCCGGGCGTTACGTCCTTGTGTCGTAACTGTGGGATCGACAACAACACGACCCGTTCGGCCATCGACGATCACCCTTTGACCTTTGTCCAAAAGTTTGGCCCTTGCGTTCGCGCTACAGAGTCTATTCTACACCAACGCCAGCATCAGCGACAAAATCACCGACGAGCCTTGGTCTCGCTTGACCAAGGTCTAGGGTTGTAAAGGGTATATCCGGACGATCTGATCAGGTCGAATACAGCCAGCGCCCCGAGACGAACGCCGGAATCCAGAGTGCCGCGATCGCCAGGGCAGGCAAGGGGCCTCGAACAGCCGCCACGATCCCGACGTTGAGCCAGATCAGGGAAAAGACGCTGGTCTTGACCGCCTTTTGAATCCGTCCAGGCACCGGATCTCGAACCGCTCGACTGACGGCGAGGTTGACGATAAGGGCTGTGACCAGCAAGACGGTAAGTCCAACCAAAGGCACGATTTCCGGATTGTCACCAGGATTTGGGAAACGTCGGGCCGAGAACGCCGCGATCACAAGCCCGAGAATCGCCAGATCTTGCAAGACCAGGCCCGCGACGACTCCCTTGATCCGGCCCGAGAAGGTCTCCGAGCGGCTGATCCAGGTCAGGCCGACCACGAACAAGGCCAGGGCCCCGGCCACCAGCCAACCCATCGGCCCGCCCAGTTGGCTTGCCTGGCTCATGCCAAGCAAGAGGTTCAAGCCTCGACACGCCCCCATCACCTCGGGGCCAAGGCTCGTGCGTCTCAGACCGGCGTCGTAAAGCACGACGCAACCGACCAGCACGGCGGCCACGGCCAGGCTGGCGAGCGAACCGCTCAAGGCCGCCAGGACCAGGCCAAGCCCGAACAACCCTAATGCCAAGACCAGGGCGAACCGTCGTGAGACCCGCCCCGACGGCAAGGGCCGATCCGGCCGCTCTGACCGGTCCAACTCATAATCATAATAATCGTTAAGTGCGATCCCCGCGGCGTAGATCGCCATCGACGCGAAAACCAATGGCGCCCATCGCCCTGGTTCCGAGAACGAGCCGCGCACCAAGAGCCAACCTGCCAGGCTATCGGCGGCCGCTGTGAAAACGTTGGGCAAACGGACCAGTTGGAGATACGGTTTGATCGCCATGGGCCTTGGTTAGCTCGCCTTCCTTGCCGAAGCAAGCAAGGGGGACAAAACCTCATAAGCCCGCTTCGCCGCGCCGTCGGGATCGTCGATCGAGGGGTAAAGTTCGACGGTCAGCCAGCCGTCATAGCCGGTTTTCCGGATTGCAGCGACGACCTCGGCAAAGTCAATGGCCCCCGTGCCTGGCACCATGTGATGGTGGACCCGCGTGGCGGCGATGTCCTCGAAGTGGTAATGCCGGATCTGGGGAGCCAGCTTGGCGATCTGGGCGGGGAGGTCTTCCCCCATGCAGTAGGCGTGGCCGACGTCGAAGTTCAGGCCGATCGAAGGCGCCTTGAGCCGGTCGGCGATCTCAACGTACTGATCGGTCGTCTCGATCAAGAGTCCCGGTTCCGGTTCGATCAAGAGCAAGACGCCCAGTTTATCCGCCTGCTCGGCCAGAGGTTTGAGCACCTCCACAAAGAGATCAACGGCGTCCTCTCGACGCTGCCCGGGGGCCAGGGGGCCGCCAGGCTCGGTGGTAATATGCGGGGCTCCTAATTCGGCGCAGAGGTGCAAGGCCCGACGGGTATGGTCGATCCGGACCTGCCGATAGTTCTCGTCCGGCTCGATGAACGACGGATACCAATACGGTTGGCGATGGTCGTTGATCGCGTTCATCATGAACGCATTCACGTTCGAGAACGCAAGATTGTGTTTCTTCATCACGTCCCGAATGCCTTGCTTGGGTCCTTCCAGCAGGCCGGC
>JBDTIR010000577.1:0-3453 GCA_039936275.1 Isosphaeraceae bacterium
CCCTAATCGGCCGAGTGATTTCCGGGTCTCGACCCCGGCGCGGTCTGGATGCGAAAGGCCGTCCTTGAGGCTGGTTCGGCCGCGCCACATGAGCAGAGCCGTCGGCATCAGGGTCGCCGCGAACAGACCTTCCAGGCCTCGGGAAGGAACCAACGCGGCGGTCAGGCCCCCCGCGATCGCCCCCAAGGTTGTGGCGACCTCCAGGGTCATGCCCAGCCGCATGTTGGCTAGACCGCGCTCGACGTTGACGCTCGCCACCGCGCTCGACGTGGCGACCACCGACACGATGCTCGTCGCCACCGCGTGATGCATCGGCAGGCCAAGCCCAAGCACCAGAATCGGCACCAGAAAGACGCCGCCGCCGGTGCCCAGGATCGCCCCCAGGACGCCGACCAATCCGCCTGAGAGGGCAACGACGACCGCGTTCGCGGGGGTCAAGTACATTGGGGGTTCGCCTCTCGACCTCTTTTGAATTCAGGCGCGCTGATTGATCTTCAGGCTCAAGGGCAACTCCAGGCCGTGGGCTTCGAGCAGCTCCGGATCACTTAGCACCTCGCGCGCCAAACCGTTGGCGACGACCCGGCCGGCATCGAGCAAGACGACGCGCTCGCAGAGTTCCAGGACCATCTCCAGGTCGTGGGTGGCGATCAAGGTCGTGGCCGGCATTGAGCGGATCAAGGCAATGAACCGCCGACGTCCGCGAGGGTCAAGATTGGCCGTCGGCTCGTCCATGACCAAAACCGTCGGCTCGCAAGCCAAAACCCCCGCCAGACAAACCCGCTTGCGCTCGCCGAAGCTCAGGTGGTGCGGCGGCCGATCGGCGGCGTCGGCCAGATCGACCTTCGCCAAGGATTCCAGGGCGATCCGACGCGCCTCTGGCTTGCTCTTGCCCAGATTCAAGGGGCCAAAGGCCACGTCCTCGATGACCGTCGTGCTGAAAAGCTGGTCGTCGGGGTCCTGGAACAAGAGCCCGACCCTCCGGCGAACCTCCGGGCCGTTGCGGTCGTTGACCTCCAGGCCGTCAATCCAGACCGATGGCCCCGCCGGCCGTTTGAGGGCGTCGAGATTCAAACCGTGAGCATGCGTCGCCTGCGACCGTCCGCGACCGGGTAAGAGGCCGTTGAGGTGCCAGAGCAAGGTGCTCTTGCCCGCGCCGTTGGGTCCGACCAGGGCGACCGACTCGCCGGCGTGGATCGTCAGATTGACCCCTTGCAGGGCAGGGCGGCCGTCTGGATAGCGGTAGACCAGGTCGCGCACCAAGACGGCCGGGGGCGTCGAAGTCGTCGGGTCGTCCATCAAAGGTCGGCCCCGTCGAGGGTGCGGAACGTGCCGTCCCAGCCCCGAGCGATCATCGCGTCGTGGACCCGTTCGCCACGCTCCAGGGCTCGGACGAACAGGACGCCGATCAAGGACGTCAGCAAGGCCCAATCCAGCCTCCCCGACCGCCGGAAGGTGCGCGACCGCCTCGCCTTGGTCATCCGATCCAATTCTTCAACAAATATATGTAAATATCGATACATAAAGTGTAAAGTCGCCACCAGGACCAAGGGGGTTCCCAGGCGTCGCAAGGCCCCGAGCAGCTTGGGGAACGGGGTGACGGCGGACAAGGTCAGGACCGCCAGGAACGCCAGGCTGTTGCGGGCCAGGACCGACATCGCCGCGCTCAGACGCTCGCCGCTCGGCCGGTTGAGGGCGACCATGACCGCGAAGAACCCGATCAGGGACACGAACCCCAGCCAGCGACCCAGGAGCGCCCGAGGAGGAACGCCTGAGAGGCCAACGACCAGGGCCAGAATCAGGCCCTCGACCGCCAGGAATCGCCAACGGTCCAGGGGCGTGGCGACGACTAAGGCCACGAACGCCAGGGTGCCCAGCAGTTTGACCCTGGGGTCGAGCCTGTGCAAGGGGCCAGCCCCTTCGGCGTGCTGTTCCAGGGCGTCAAGCCACATCCGGGCGGACCCCCTCGGGCACGCCTCGGGCGAAGGCCCTGGCCAGGGTGAGACCGATCACGAAGACGACCAGGGTTCCGACCAGGCCGGCGGCGGCGGTCGCCGCTTGCACATGTTGCAGGCCGGGCATCTGGTAGTCGGGAATCGGCGAGGGCAAGGGAGAACTGCCGCCTTCGCCCAGGCCGAGCCGTTCCATCACGAATTCCAAACCGTCAGGCCGGTCCCAGAGCAAGGCCAGGGGGCCGAGGAAGACGGCGACCGACAATGCGACGATCAGGCCGGCCGCCGCGACCTGACCCCATCGGATTGTCTTCGACGCGGGGACGGGTTCGGCATCCTGAATCAGGTCGGGCCGGGTCAGCAAGAGAAACCGCAGGACCAGGCCGGTAATCAGGGCCTCGCCCACGCCGACCGCGGCATGCACCAGGGCCATCCAGCCCAGGACCATCGGGAATTTGCCGAACCCGGAGGCCGCCAGCTCGATGGCGAAGGCCCCAGCCCCCAGGAGCACCGTGAACCAGGCCGCCACTATCGCGCCGAGCAAGACTCCACGCTGGCCGCCGATCGCCCTGCGGATCGGTGCATAGATCGCGTAGCCGCCGACCGCGCCGATCAGACCCATGTTGATGAAGTTCGCCCCCAGGGCCATCAGGCCGCCGTCGCCGAACAGGAAGCACTGCACGATCAGGACGGCCCCGATCACCACCGCCCCGGCCCAAGGGCCCAGAAGCACGGCCGCCAGGGTTCCTCCCATCAGGTGCCCGGCGACCCCGGGGCCGACCGGGAACTTGACCATCTGCGCCGCGAAGATGAACGCGGCCATCGTTCCCATCAAGACCGTCGTCCGATCGCGCAACCGACGTTCCAGGCCGCGCACGCCCACCAGGAAGCCCGCGGCGGCCACGACCCCCGTCGCCACGACGACCGAGGGTGAAAGCATGCCATCAGGAATATGCATGGATGGAACCCCCCGACCCAAAAGGACGACGCCCCTCGATCCCCAACAGGTTGAATCTCGGTCATCTTATCGTGGAGTGTGTGCGTTCGTCAAAAAGTTCATACCGATTTCCTCGAATCTTGGGACGGCGGACTCCCGATCGTTTGGGGTTCGTGGCCTCAGTCGGTTGGCTCTGGCCAGTTCAGGTGCTTGTGCAGAAAGGCATAAGTGCCGACGCCGTGAATCATGTGGGGGCCGTTAAACCACTCGAGGACGCAACGGTCGGTCAGGCCGAGTTTCGCCTCGTAGAGGAACCGGACCTTGGCGAACTCATGGGCGACCGCTTCATCAGGGGCCACGCCGTCGAAATGGCCACGCTCAACCATGAACGGCCTGGGGGCGATCAAGGCGGCCATCTCGGCATAGTTGAATGTGCTTCCGAGATCATATTCAAAGATCTCGTACTCAGGCGTCCAGACATAGCTGTAGGGACTGCGCGTCGAGGCGTTCTTCCAGACCCAATCGTTGAAATCGCCCGAGCAGATCGACAGGCAATAGTCTTGAACC
>JBDTIR010000578.1:0-7704 GCA_039936275.1 Isosphaeraceae bacterium
GGCCAAATTCGTTCTCGGGCTTAACGCACCAGTCCCAAAATCGGCCTCGGACCCGTGGAGCGAGTCAACCCAAGATAGCGAAACCCCGACCCATTTTCATGGGGTTGAGTGTCCCAAAGGCTCATGATAATTCGTTCGGCGCGTGAGCTTGGGTTCCTCAGAAAAAGGTGGAAGCGGATGGTAGACTGGGTAAACAAGTCGGACTGTGCCGACAGATAGCTCTCGTGTTTGCACGCTACCATTTTCATCGGTCAAAGTGCTGCGTAGCGGCATGGTAGTTCGTTCGGCATCCACTGCCCACTTTCGTCACTGCCCACGACCCGCGGGTTCCTGGGCCTGATCCTTGCGAATTATCAAAAAGCGATTGCGCGGGAAGCGCCGTAGTGAATCATCGATTCCCGAGCACCAACCTATCACCCCAAGTCCGGCGAATTCACGACCGGCGACTTCAAGACGCCGTCAGCAACGACGGCTCACCACTGGATCGATCGACCGGCGATTCGCCCGCTCGCCGCTTGGGGTCGCGCGTTGAGCACGACCGGCAGCCGCCCGGTGCCTCTTGGTCCTGACCATGGCGTCGCCGATCCATTCCACGCCACCTTTAGACAGAACGAGCAAAGCCCCAAGCGCTTGGTTCTGAGTAGACGCGGCGACCGGCCACTCGACCCCAGATGATCGAGAAACGCCACGACTTCGTCCTGACCCAACTCCCGCAGATGCCGTTTGCCATGAACGAGGATAAACGGCTTGATCCAAAGGACAGAGTCGCCCTCGGTCATAATGCAGTCATGCAACCTCCTCATTACGTCGCGAACTCGGTCAGGGAGCTTTCCCGCATGTCGGAACGCCTGTCCGTATTGCTCCGGTCGATCCTCCCCATTTTCCACGAAGATTTTCCTTGACGGGACCAGATTCCCCGATCAAAATGCCACAGATCTTGGAATTCGACAGGCGTGAGCGTAAAATATCACGGACGATTTATCTGCCCATTGATAGGCTAGGCGGTGGAGGAATCCGGCATGGTGCTGTTCGACATCCGCATCGACGATAGCCATGTCGGCTTCATCGCGGCTGTACACCGCGGACTCGACAACGAGCCCGGAAATCCCTATTTATCACGGTTTGGCCCTATTGCCAGCCCAAGTTGGTGGGGATGCTTCGACCGGGGTGAACTCCCGATTGGAGTACTGTCTGGCGAGGTAACTCATGTCGGCCAGCGTCTGGATTGGTGCGACGAGATAGAGGACGTAATCGAGTTCACTTGCAGCGGCCTGGCTACCCTAGAAGATCCGGTCGAGAACGGGGGCGGCACCACCACGCTTCATCGAATCGGCACGGCTCACCCGCACAATCCGGCCAGTGAGGCTATCGTCTATGAACGGGTTGACCATTGGACTGCCCACCCGATCCGCGTCGGCGACCGGGTGTATGTCACACGAACCGTGGCCGATCTGGTCACGCAGACCGGGCCTGTGCGATACCTGATTGACGTCCGAGCCGAGTGGCTGCCGGCGGGTGGTACTGGTAAGTAGCCGTTTCTGGGTTCTACTGGTCGTACTCAACCAGTGATGCTATGTCGAACCGAAGCAGTAGTCAAGTACGACCAGTAGCACCCAAAATCGTTCATTGGTGCCACACGTCGCTCGATCTACCCCACAATAGTCAACTGCGTAACTCCTATCCCGATTCCAGATTCCAGAACCAAACGAGAAAACCGTCGGAATCTAAACCCGACGTCGCTGATTTTTCTGCGCAACTTCCCGGATCGACTTTGAGAGGTCCGGCGGTTGGAATCAATAAAAACGACGTTCCGGGATCGCGGTTCACGAACCAACGACGGATCGAGACGCTAGGAGTCTCGATCCGTCGTTGGGGTGGGTTGGCGGATTGGTTTTGACCGTCAACAAAAGTGAGGTTCAGCGCAAGGTCGGCGGGATGGTGCGGAGGCCGCCGGGGTGGTGGTGGATCGGCCGGATGAACTGACCGGGCTTGTACCGGCCGCGGTTGAAGACCCTGTAGCCGAGGGTGTTGGCTTTGGAGCCTTCGTGCTTGGACCCGGTGCCGTTGTGTTGGTCGGTGGGATGGTTAAAGTCATACAGCCGCTGGGCGAAGGGACGCGCGGGAATGAACTGGCGGAAAGCGACATTGATCGGGAGCGGTTTGTAGCGGAGCCTGCTCAGGACGAACGGGCGAGGGAGCTTGCCACTGAAGGGCGGGGGAGTCGGTACGAAGTTGAAGAAGAAGGAGCCGGGTGCGGCACTGGTTACCGGCAGGCCACCGCCGCCGCCGCCGCCGCCACCGCCGGTGACCTGGATTGCCGCCGAGCCTGCGTATTGCAGTCCGCCGCCCAGGGGGCTGGTGGAGATCGTCCGTGCTGTGACGTCGAGAGTGGTGGTCGAGGTCTGGAGGTTCAGCAGTGAGCGTGGGGTGAAGATGAAGCAGGCGTCAGGGATGCCGTCGCCGTCGAGGTCCGGGACCTGCGTGAAGGTACTCGGGTCGGGCAAGGCAACGCCGTTGACCTTGATCGTGTTCGGGTCGATGTCGCGCGGGGGCACAAAATTCGGGTTGCTGCGGGCCCTGCTGAGGATGCAGATCAAGAGGTCGTCCGGGGTCTTGGCGTTGACCACGTAGGGCGGGTTGACCGAGGTGCCCACGCTGATATCCGAGGTGATCGCCGTGGAGACGGGGATGCCCAACTGGAGGAATCGGCCTTCGACCGCAAACCCGGCCCCGGCCAGACCCCGGGTCGAGTTCAGGGCGTAGCCAGCCGAACCAAGCACCAGGTCGCCGATGGTGTCGTTGTCGATCGTGCGGCCGCCTGCGGAAAGTCGGCCGGAGACCGAGGTGCCCAGGAAGTTCTGGCCCACCGGCTGGCTGAGCGTGATCGTCTGGCCCGCGATCGACGGAATCTCGATCCCCGCCACGTTCAGGGTGATCGTGCCGGAGAGGAGGTTGGGATTGCCCGGGATCAGGTACACCGCCCCCGATCCGGAGTTGACCCCGGGCGCTCCGAAGGCGATCTCGTTGATCTGGTCGGCATTGATTCGGCCGACTTCCGAGACCGAGTAGCCAGCCAAGGAGTTGGGCCCCTGACCGATAAAGGTTGCGTGATTGATCGTGTCGGGCAGGGCGTTCAGGGGAAACGTGCCCTCGATCGCTCCCGGGGTGGCGGGCGTGGCCGCACTTCCGTAAATCAAGCTCACCCGGCCCGTGTTGTTCAGGAACCCTGGCGAGCCGATCAGGATGTCCGAGACACCGTCGTTGTTGAAATCGCCTGCCGTGGAGAGCGCGAACCCGGCGATGTCGCCGGTGATACCCGTGAAGACGGCACCCCGGATGTCCGTGGTTCCGGTTCCGTTGCCGAGGCGGGACAGGTTGATGCTGAACACACCGTTGGGCGGCGCTATACTCTGGGTGGTGAGGTTGCCCGCCCCATAGATGAGGTAGGCGGCCCCGGCGCCGCCGGTCGATCCAGAGGCGGCCCCGATCAAGAGGTCGGCCTTGCCGTCCTTGTCGAAGTCGCCGGCTCCGGCGATTGCCGTGCCGGCCTCGCTGCCGGGGTTGGCCCCTCCAAAGACGATGCTGTTCTGGTTGCTCAGGCCGCTCTGCGCCGCTCCACTCGGCTGGCCGACGTCAGCCAGATTGACGGTCTGGGTTCGTGCTGGTCGGAGGAATGCGCCGTCGATCACGTAGACCGCACCACTGCCGCTCACGCCGTTGATCGAGGCGAACGGGGCGCCAATGGCGATGTCAGGCAGGCCGTTAGGGATGACGTCGCCAACGCCCGCGACCGCGCGGCCGGCCCGACCATTTGCCTGAGAGCCGATGAAGGTGATGACGTTCAGGCCGGAGGTGGGTTGGACATTGTCCAGGTCCACGGATTTGTTGGCATTAACCGCCATGGTGCGGCTGCCGTAGACCAGGTAGGCGCGGCCGAATCCGGCGGTAATCCCGTTCGCGCCCGCGGCGCCCGGGGCCCCGATCATGAAGTCGGCCAGACCGTCGCCGTTGATGTCGCCCAGGGCGGTGACCGAGGCGCCGAGCTGGCCAAGAGTCTGCTGGCCGGCTCGGAACGTGATCCCGTCAAAGGCGAAACCGGGAGTGCCGTTCAAGGGGTTGGTTTGGGTCGCGTTGCCCAGCGTGCCAAGGTCGCCGGTGCGCTGGTTCGCGTTCAACGAGGCGAAGTCGATATTCTGTGGGCTGTTGACCTGACGCGAGCCGAAGACCAGGTACGCCGTACCATTGGAGCCGCTGCCCAGTTCGAACAGACCGCTGGTGTTGACGGCGATCGTCGGACCGCCGACGACGAAATCAGCGTAGCCGTCGCCGTTGACGTCGCCGACGTCAGCGACCGAGTAGCCGGCGCCCCCGCCATTGCCTGTGGCAGGACCGGCACCGGCACCACCGATGTTGCCGGCCATGAGGACCCCCAGGGGGGCCGTTGCATAGCTGGCCAGGTCCACCGCCATCACCAGCCGGTCTTCCAGGGCCTGAGCGACCGGATGAAACGCCCGCCGTCGGCCCGAGGCCAAAGGCCGGGCCTTGTCATTGCCGAAGTGCATCGGAGACTCCCTCCTCCATCTAAGCCGGTCGCCGCGCATCAGCCAAACGGGACGTCCCTCCCCTTCGGCCACGGCGGGGTCCTCCAACGCGGCGGCGCCGCCCAGGAAGGTTCCCATACACCCTGCATTTTCGACCCCTTCGCCACGAACGCTCCACCGAAACCCTGGGCGAATGGCGATCAAAGGCTGAGTTGATCCGGGTTTTCGGTTCAACCCGCAAGGTCGTCACAACCGATACCAGGGGCGATGCGAGAGGTCTTGGTCGACTCCGTTCGCGGGGCGGCTACCGTTGTTCGTAAGGAAATGAGGTCCACCGGGATGACCGTGCCGACCCGCGACGTCCGAACCGCCCGCCGCGCCCGTCGCGTGGCCGGATTCGTCATGGCCCTGGCCCTGACCGCGAACCTCGGCTGTGGTCGGGAGTTCTTCCGCCAATGGGCCGACCAGGACGCCACCGAGGCGATCTTCGAGAAGAGCCGCGACCCTCGGTTCCGGCTCGATATGTTCACAATCGAGCCGCCGGCCCTGTCCCGGTTCGCCGACCCTTACGACCCCGACCGTCCCCCCGCGCCCCCGGACGACCGCGCCGCCGAGGCCCTCTCACCCACGCCGCAGTGGCCCCACTTCCGGCTCTTGACGCCGCAAGAAGGGACCGGCTATCTCGATCAGATGGAAGCATGGGGCCGCTTGCCGACGGAGACTGTCGGCCCGACGAAGCCGCCACCGCCGACCACGACGCCAGGCGTGCGTCCACCGTTGCTTCCACCGCCGGTGCCCGACGCGACGCCTTCGCCGTTCCGTGAGCCACTTTCTCCCCCTTCGGAGACCAATCCAGCGAATTCTGGGCCGCTTGGGGAAGAAAGATCGCCAATAGAGAATGGGAATGATTCTCCCACACTTCCGCTCCGAGCGAACCCCGACCCTGGCCAGACGCCTTTGCCTCCTCAGACGAACGTCGGCCATCGACAGGACCCTGGCGTGCAACTTGCCGCCTTCCAGAACACCGTGACCCCCTCATCGACCTCCGGAGCCAACCCGGAGCGCCCGGGGAATCCGGGCTTTGAACCTCTGGAAGTTCCCAGGCCCGACCTCGACCCCGGCCGGATTCAAGAGGACGTGGACCTGACCGCCCCGGCGATCCTTCGACGCCCGGGAATGCCGCTCTCACGTGAGGAAGACGAGGCCGTTGAGGCCGAAACGGCCGACTTCGCGGCGATCCTCACCCCCGGCGCACTCTCGTTTGACGAGGCCCTGGCCGCTGGTTTGCCCTCGGACAGCCGCCCTTATGTCATCAACCCGGCGCAAGCCCTCACGCTTGCTCTCTCCAACAGCAGGGCCTATCAATACCGGATCGAGCAGGTCTACCTGAATAGCCTGGTCGTCTCTCTCAATCGGTTCAACTTCATGCCGCAAGGGTTCGCGGGCATGAGCCCGGGAACCCCCGTGCCTCAGCTTAACAATGCGTCGTTCGGTGGCGGGGCCGCAACCTTCGGCGGTGGAGTCGGCGGCGGTGGCGTGGGCTTCGGCGGCGGTCCCAACCCGCCCAACTCGTTCTTCTATCGGACCAATGAGGCCCCCGGCGGTCAGTCGTCCACCTTGAGCCTGGGGACCGTGGCCGGTGCCGGCAAACTGTTCATGCTCGGCGGCAGGCTGGTCGGGGCGTTCGCCAACCAGACCGTGTTCAACTTCGTCGGACGCAACCCCCGGCAACCTACGGTGCAGTCGTTCTTGCCGATGAGCTTCGTCCAGCCGTTCCTGCGAGGCGGCGGTCGGGCCGTGACCCTGGAATCCTTGACCCTCGCCGAGCGCGGCCTGGTTTATGAGGTCCGCAACTTCACCCGATACCGTCAGCAGTTTATCCCGTACATCTTGACCGCAGCCGGTGGTTCACCAGGCCAAGCGCCCGACAATCCCGGCGGCTTCGGCGGCGATCCCAACATCGGCTTCCTTCAGGTTTTGCAACAGATTCAGGTGGTCGAGAACGCCCGGCGCAATATCGCGGCGTTCGAACAGATCCTCAAGATCTACCGAGAGCTGGCTCGCGGCCCGGCCTCGGGACTGTCCCAGCTTCAGGTCGACCAGGTCGAGCAGCGGCTCAACCAGACCCGGCAGCAGCTCATCGTCAGCGAGGTCCAGTATCGCAACTCGATTGACCAGTACAAGATGCAACTGGGCTTGCCTCCTGATACCCCGGTGATCCTCGACCGCGGCGTTACCAGCGGGTTCCGCGAGGTCTTCAATGAACTCGACGTCTGGGCCGGTCAGTCCAGGCGCGATCCCGAACAGTTGCAGCCGATGATCGCCAGTCTCCCCGAGTTGAACGACGTCGGCATCGACGGCCGCTCCGTGCTCGCTCTGGTGCGTCGTGAATGGGCGATCACCGATCGCGACGTGGAGATCCAGGGCATCGAGCGGGCGGTGGGCGACCTCGAACTCAACGCCAGGGCTTTGCGGGAGTATCAGGCCATGTCGCCCGAACTCCAAGAGCGGATCGGCCCTCCGGCCGCACCACTCGGAAGCGAGTTGGCCCTGGCCGCCCGCGCCTCAGAGCTTCCCGCCTTGCGGAAGAAACAGGAGACCGAGCGGGAAGCCCTGGGCTCGATGCTCAACGACCTGCTCCTGGCCGCCGAGCGCGTGGCCCTGGAGAACCGGGTGGACCTGATGAACGCCCGGGCCATCCTCTACGATTCCTGGCGCCAGTTGACCGTCACGGCCAACTCGCTGCTGGGCGTCTTTAACATCGGTGTGACCAACCAGATTTTCACCCCTTTGTCGACGTCGAACCCATTCGCCTTCGTGGACCAGGCCAAACAGTTCTCCTTGGTCCTGAACGCTGAGCTGCCGGTCGTGCGGATCGCCGAGCGAAACGCTTTCCAGAACGCCCGGATTTCGTACCGGCGTCAGCAGCGCGTCTTGCAGAACGCGGAAGATCAGGTCAAACTAGATGTACGTCTCGAAATTCGTGGCATGCTTCAGCAGGCCCAGGTCTTCGAGATCGACAAGCGCAACCTCTTCCTGAACCTCCGCCAGAAAGACAACATTCTCCGCCAGATCCTCGCTCCACCCACCGTAAGCGACGTCGGCGGGGGCAACGCGGCCAACCAGGCGACCCAGACCATTAACTTGACGAACGCTCAGGTCA
>JBDTIR010000579.1:0-6645 GCA_039936275.1 Isosphaeraceae bacterium
CATGCGAATTGTCAAGGAACGAAGGGACGCACACGGGTCCATCAAGAAGGATCGTCGATCGTGCTTCGAATTATCGTCACAAAGGTGAAGATTGCGCCGATGGGGGCTTCGGCCAGGTGGTTCGCCAACCGATTCTGGCAGACCAGCCGAGAGCGGCTGGGCCACACCAGCCGTGATCATTGTGCCGAGTAGAACTACCTCGGTTTGATTCGCTTGTAGACGTCCAGGGCGAACCCTTCACGCTCTTCCACCGAGAATTTCTGCGGTCGCTCACCATTTTCGACCGCGCTGACGCAGATCGTCAGACGGTCGCCGAACCGCTTGGGATCGGAGGAGGGGTCGAGCTTGTAGCCGTAGACCGCCGCTGCGTTTTCAGGCTCGGACTTCATCACGTCTCTGGTGATGATCCACCGGCCCTTGAACGGTTCGGCATCCTTACCCTGGAACCTCCGTGAGACGTTTTCCCACGTCCCGACGATCTGATCACGGTCGCCCTTGTCCGGCTTTGGATCGTCGGCGCAGGGCGTGAGCAAGGCAATCAAGAGCAGGATTGGTCTCATTGTCAGTCCCTCGCGGACCCGGTGTCGTGGGTCCGCTGGCATCGGTCATTCCGTACCAAGGAATCCTTCAGGTCGAGACCGGTGTTGCTCACTGGAGCTTCTGGAGCCTGACAAGGAGTTGATAGCCTTCTCCACTGCGGCTGATGAGTCGGGAGATCTGTTCATATTCGTCGTCGAGCCCCTTGAGTTCGGCGAGCAGTTCGGCGTACTTTTCTCGGTTCGCCTGGAGAGCCGCGCCCGCCTCGGCGAGTTGTTGGGCCTTGTCGCGAAATTCGATCAGGAGCCGGCCGTAGTCGAGGGCCTCTTGATCCGCGCCCGATCCGGTCACGATCCGACGCCGGGGGACGGAGGCGGACTGGCCGTCGAGACCCTGTGACGTAGAGGTCGAAGCGCCTGCCTCGGCGGCTTCGGCTCCTTCAGCCCCTTCCGCTCCTTCGCCCAGCGGTTCGGGCTCGGGCAAGGGGTCGGGATCGGCCAGGCGCTTGGCGGCCAGGATCGGTTCGACCAGGCGGAGGACTTCCTGGAGGGTCTTGCCGATGTTGATCAGGCTGGGCGCGTCGCGGCCGAACCGTTCGTCGGTACTGTGTTCGAAGGCTTGATAGGCATCGAACGAGGCTTTCAGGTCGTCGACCAGGTTGGCGTAGAAGGCCTTGGGCGTCTGGGCCACCTCGTCATCGAATTTCTTGACGGTGATCCGACCTTGCCCCAGGATCTCTTTTTCTTTCGCCGGGTTCCGCTTGATGGCGTTGTCGGTCTCGCGAGACTCTTGATACTTGAAAAACGAGTAATGGTCGTCGTTCAGGCCGCGCGTCAAAGGGATCCAGCGGATCAAGGACGGCAGGCCCTTTGACGGTTCGTTGAGGAACGTGAACGGGCCGAACCTCGATTCCAGGTCGCCGTCCTCGATTTCGGGATAATACTGTTCCCAGAACGCCTCCTGAATCCCGAGCAAGAGCTGAAGTCCATCGCGGAGGCCGGCGAACTGGTAGACGTGGGCCAGGGCTTCGGTGAGCCAGGCGGCGATCTGGATGTCCTTGGTCTTGTTCGCCAGGCAAGACGTGGCGACGTCGATCACCTCGTCCCATGTGGCAACCTTGATTTCGCGTTTCCAGGCCCCTTGATCGATCGTCGGGTCGTCGGATCGGCGCGCCTCGCGGAGTGTGTCGTATTCAGGCTCGTAGGCCAGTGGTTTGCCTGCGGGATTTTCCCCGGGGATGGGGGCAAGCAGGGCGTCCAGGTCAATGGTTGGTGGCGTCGGCATGGCTATTAGGGCTGCTCCTCCGTCGATGCGGTCGCGGTTTCTTGGCCCGGGTCCGGAGGACCGAACTGGACGTCGCGGAGGTCAAGGAGCGTGCGGGCCTCGTCGCCGACCAGGAGCATCCGCTGGCCGGAACCGCGGACGATCCCGCCGTCGGTTTCGGCCCATTCGGTCTTGCGGCCGAGCCTGATGGCGTCGTCGACTCCGGCGTGCGCACCCGGGTAGAGGCTGGGCAAGAAGACTTCGCCCATTTGTCCGTCGAATGAGGCCAGCCGCGCCGGGGTCCAGAGCAGGTCGCGCAGCGACTTTGGCTCGGGGACTTCCAGGAATTGAATCTGGTCCCAGGGGACCCAGCAGTAGCCGGCCGGGGCGAAGACTTCGAGGACCGGCCCCAGGATGTCGTCGGCGTCCTGGATGTTGTCAAAGGCCGCGCCGTTGAGCGTGCCCGGACGCGGTGGACGCTGCTCGGCCGCCTGGTCCAGCCGTGCGCGAGCCTCCTGACCGCGCCCTTGGCGGGTCAGTTCCAGCGCTTCGAGGTGGAGCAGGACGGCCCCGGAGGGCTCAAGCATGAACCGAGGACGGAGCCCTTCACCAAAGAGACTGGCCCGCTTTTTCTCGGCATCGAGCAGGTTGCGATAGACCTGACTGCCGAGCATGGCCATCGGGTTGGCGTCAAGGTGGCTGATCGCGTCAAGCTGGCGCTCGGCGCGGCTAAGGTCGCCCGCGAAGCAGAGCAGCTCGAAGAGGAACGTCCGGCGGCCCAGGTCGTTCGGCTGGGACCGGACTTCCGTATTCAGTTGTTCGATGGCGGCGGTCAGTTGACCGTTGTCCAGAAGTTGTTTCGCCTTCATCGGCTCACCCACTCCCGTAAGAACGAAGCTCGCCGTGCCGACGCCCCCACCGACAAATGCGGGGAACCTTCCCAACCTCTCCAAAGACCCAAGGTCGGGCGACGATCGGATCACGATTGAGCGTTCAAGCGTCCATCTAGCGGTGGCGCGAAAGAATTTGCAAGGACACGGTCCCCAAAAAATGGTACAAAGAGGTCAATTCCGTTCCCGTACTAGGGTGACTGGGGCTCGACCCCTGGATACAACGATTCTGGGGTCGTAATTTCGGATGAGGATCGGCGCGGATGATCGGGCCTTGATCATTGAACAAAGTGCTGGCTCAGTCGTCACATTGGGTTCGGATGCCCGCAAGGTTCTACCCCCTTTTGAAGAATTCGAGCAAGCGGTTGTGGTGAAGCTCGATCCGGGTCTCGACCGTCCAGGGGATTGTGAACCGGAGGCGCGTCAAAACGGCCCGGATTTCCTTCGGAATCGCTCAAGAACGAGCCGTCCTGGCTGGTCGTCGGTGAGTTAAGGGTGCTCTCAGCGAATCGGAGAAGAGCGATGTCGCAGGTCTGCCCGAATTGTAACGCCTTGATCGACGACGATAGCCAGCGCTGCGCGGCGTGCGGCGAGCTCGTCGATCCCTTCTTGACAATTCAGCCACCGAAATTCCAAGGCAACGCTCCGACAGGGCCCAAGGTCGCCGCGCGGCCCAAGGAAGAAGCTCCTGTGCGTCCACCGCAGGTCGAGGCCTCGGAGCCCAGCCCACGATCTGAACGACCCTCCGCACCACCCAAACGCCGCAAACCGCCACGGCCTGAGGCGGTTCAACCGCCGCCGCCCGTGGCCAAAGCACAGCCGGTGGCGTCGGCGCCACCGATGGCCCCGGCGCCGCCGGTCTATGCACCTCCGTACGCGCCCCCGATGCCCGGGGGCTATGCTCCCCCTGCCTACCCTGCCCCACCCCCGGGACAAGGACCGGGCAAGCTTCGCCGCATGCTCATCGGTATGCTTGGCGGCAACGCTGAGACCGCGGCGCCCGGATACCCACAAGCCGGCGCTCCGTATCCAGTCCCTCAAGTCCCTCAAGGACCGTACCCGAACGCTCCCCAGGTTCCTCCAGGACAACAATGGGCGCCGCCAGGCGTTCCCGCCGAAGCGTGGGCTCCGCCTGGCGCGCCCCAAGGGTATGCGCCTCAAAGTCCGGTCACTCCCTCAACGCCGTACCAGCAAGCCATCCCCAGAGAACCAGTGCCGCCTGTTGATTCGGCCGATGAGGGGATGACCCAGGCGATGGGCGGGGTCAACCTGCAAAAATTGAAGGTTCCGACCGAACAATTGACGCTTCAGATCCTCGACCGAGGCGGCCAATGGCACCCCTGGGCGAAGATCAGCGCCAGCGGCCTGAAGATCGGGCGCTCGGAAAAAACCAACCAGTTTCCCGAACTCAACAGCATGGCCACCAGGCACATGCGGCTAACCGACGAACGGGGCAAGGTCCGGGTCGAAGACCTGGGCGCCTTGAACGGCGTCTATCTCCGGATCAATCGCCCTTATCTACTTGAAGACGGGATGCGGTTCCGAGTCGGCGGCCAGGTCATCGAATTCCACGCAGCCATACCTCTTGCCGAGGTTGAACCGCTTCGCGCCGAGGACAACGAGGAGTTCTGGAGCCGCGACCTGAACCCGCTCGCCTATCTCGAATTCATCCGGCCCGACAACAGCGTGGGGCCACGTTATCCGATCACCAAGCGCGATCAAACGGTCCTTGGCCGCGAAAGCCGACCGGGCAAATCGATCGACATCGCCTTGCCTAATGATGAATGGGTCAGCGGACAGCACGCCCAGGTCCGCTTCGACGACGGCACGTTCACCCTTGAAGACCTGGCCAGCCGCAACGGGACGTTTGTCCGCATCCCCGGCACCACCTTGATCGAGCCCGGCGACGTCTTGCTCGTCGGCCGCGTCTTGTTTCGCGCCGTTCACCAGACTTGAGCAATCACATTCGGAAGGATTCCAGACTAAAAACACGTTTGCATGTTTATCGTCTGGAACCCTCCGTGGTTCATCACGATCTTCGGTTCAAGCGTAGGAACACCACGATCCATGCGATGACCACACCCAGCAGGCCGAGCCAGCCCAGGCCTGTGCGCATGGCGATCGAGAACCAGGCCAGGAGGATCAAGAGGCCGCCAATCAGGCCGATTCCCAGGGCGATCCGAGCGTACCGGCGGTCCTCGCGTTCGGCCTCCACGGTCCAGGTGGTCGCGACCTGATCGGCCAGGATCCGGCTGCGGGCCCCTCGGAGCAAGCCGGCCGTGAAGGCTTGCTCCGCGCGGCCGTCGCCGGTCGCCATGAAGTAGCACCCGCGAAACAGGACCGGCTGGCTTTCTCGATGGGTAGAGAGGGCCGATTCCAGGATCGACCGCAGCCGCTTGCGATAGCGACGGAACTCGCTGTCGAGGCTGATGAGCTGGCTGTTCCCTTCCTGGTTGAGCAGGTCGCCCGCCAGCAGGTTCAGGGTCCAATTATGGAACCAGCCCGACATCCAGGTCATTCCTCGCTGGACCAGATCACCGCTGAACGGGTGCGTGGCGGGCACGGCGAAGCCAACGCGATTGTCGCGCATCTGGGGCGAGACCTGCGCGGTGATCCTGGCGATAAACTCGGTGAAGCCTGGCACGCCTTCCATGCCTGGAAAGAGCGCGAAGACCGGCGGTCGGACTTTCAAGGTGCGTTGAATGGTCTGCAAGTCGTCGCGCACGGCCGCCGCCAGGCGGGTTGATTCGGGTTGCGCCGCCCAGTCGATCGGGAAGAGCACGGCCACGCCGCGCACGATCGGGCAATCCGGCTGCATTGCCAGGAGTTTGTCGCAGAGGTTGGCCAACTTGACGGCCGCCGCGTCATTCCCGGAGCCGAAGACCGAAGTCCCGGAGCAGCTCAAGAGGATCCCATCGGAGGTCGCGTAGGCATGGATCGGTGCGGGGCCTTCGGGGGCCTGGACGAAGATCTGGAGCCCCGCCGATTCGATCAAGGCGGCGGCCCGCTCTTCGTCAGGGGCCAGAAAGAGGTAGACCTTTTGGTGAGCGAGGTCGATCCGCGCCTGGTCGAGCCGGACCCGAATTTCGGCCCAGGCCGCTTCCAGGTCGGATCCGCCGACGCCAGCTTCCGCTTCATCCATAACGGGCTCAGCGGTCGTCGTTGTTCGCAAGGTCCGCCAGAGCGCGAGCGCTGACCCGGCTATCCCCAGCAGAAACAGGTACATCCACGCCCAATAGCCTTGTCGGAAAAACGACGGCAAGGCCGACCCCTCGAATCGTTCTGGTGGATATCGACCCGGCAGCACGACCAGGAAGACCCAGGCCAGGACGAGCACGCTCAGGCCCGCAAACCACCATCGCAGGCGGACGATCCGTCCCCAGAGCTTGGGGATTGCGAACATGCCCACCACGAGCGCGACCAGGGCCGCGAGCACGCCAAACACCCATTGCCAGATCGGCGCGGTCACGTGATTCATGGGGCTTCCGGAAGGGGGGCGGGTTCGGTGGAAGAACGAAGGGCCGCGTTGTGCTTTTGAGGATCGGGTCAATTCGCGGTGTAGACCTCGAACCGGCGATGATCCGCGTTGTCGGGACGATCGACGCAATTTGAAGTCTCAGGTCGCATGAACGGCCAGGATGAAACAGGCCAGGGTGATCAGGGCCGTGGCCGAAACCAGAATACTCACCGTCAGCAGGACCGTCTTACCGGGCAATGGCTGGATCGGCTCGACCTCGCGCGACTCGTCGGGCAAGAACCGCTCGGGCGGTTTGCCGCCTGAGGCGATCCGTCCGTAGACGCGCTCACCCCAGCGCTGGAGTTCCAGACGGTTCGAGCCGAATTTCCCCTGGAACCCCAGGGCCACGCAGAGATAGAAGGCCTCGAGCGGGTCGGTGCTCGTCAAGGACTCGGCCTCGCGGGCCTTGTCATAGAACTGCTCGCCGCCCAACCGCTC
>JBDTIR010000580.1:0-4538 GCA_039936275.1 Isosphaeraceae bacterium
GCCCCCTTCGGTTCCCAACGGTCAGGCCCGTACCCTATTCATGGGTCCGGACCTGGCCGCTCTCGGTTCGTAAAGATGTTCGAATCTCGCGAATCTCTAGGCGTCGCCCGGTTGATCCGGTAGACCTGGCCGGCGAGCTTGACCGTGACGGGTTCCTCAAAGGTGAGGTACTGGTTCTGATCGGCGTTCTGACTGCGTGCAAGGTCGAAATAGGCGTCGCTGAATGGTTCGAGATCGATCGCCTTCGCCTCGTCCTCCGGCGTGACCGCCGAGTCAATCCAGCGGTCTCCTTTGCGGTAGAAGGTCTTGGCCCCAAGCTGGCGGACGTTGGCCAGGGCGATAGTGTCTCCCCGGGCGTCCTGAGCCACGGCAGGCCTGGCGCCGAGGGCCGGGGTCGGGGTGATCGAGAAACCAAGGGGCGCGGATCGGACGTCGGACTGCGCATTCTGGGCGAATGGTCCATTCAACGACGAAGATTTGCCTTGTTGGTTTTCAGCCGGACTCGCGTTGTTCTGCCCTCCCACTCTGGATTGAGCGACCCCGAAGCCCCCTTCGCGTCGCGAAGCCCCCGCCGCCGCGAACCCCTGGGCCTGGTTCTTGTCCCCCTGGCGATACTCATATAACCCCTTTGATCTGGCAACCAAGTCACGGTCGGCCTGAAGCAAGGATTGCTTGTTGGCCCGCTGAGCCACGCCGACCGCTCCATCAACCATACCGAGTTGTTCCAGGTTGCGCCCGGCTCGTTCGTTATTGGACAGCCGGTCGTCCAGGCGGAC
Organism: Isosphaeraceae bacterium; assembly: GCA_039936275.1. GTDB lineage: Bacteria > Planctomycetota > Planctomycetia > Isosphaerales > Isosphaeraceae > JBDTIR01. The sequence continues at coordinate 777 of JBDTIR010000580.1, forward strand.
GCGATCGTCGGCGAGGAAGGCGGTGTACGGGGTGAGAATGCCGTACTTGGTACTGATCGCGACCAGCTCATCGGTCAGTTCGCGACTCTTGCCGTGGAGGTCGATCTGGTCGATCAGGAACCCGACCCGGCGCACGGCCCAGAGCCGCTCGACGAAGTCATACGAGGTCCCTTTGCCGGCGTCCGCCAGTTCGGTGGTTGATCGGATCGTCTGACGGTCGGAACCAACCTTCCCTTTAATCGTGACTTCGACCCGCCCCGAACGGCGATAGCGGCCGACCCAGACGACCTGGCCGCCGTCAAAGAGGTCGGGCAGGTCGCGCGGGTAGGTCCGGTTGACGTCGGTGCCGTCGATGTCGATCGACATGCGGGTCAGGACCGGGCTGGTCAGCTTGGCGTAGAACCTGGAGACGTGGGCCTCAATGTCTTCATCGGGCTTGACGTACTCGCTGGTCCCCCCTTGGTTGCCGCTGAGCCGGTCGAGCAAGCGGGCGTTGACGTCGTAACCGACGCCGAAGACGAAGAGGCGGGCCCGGGTTTTGTTCGCCTCTCGGGCACGCTCGGCGATCGCCCCTTCAGCGGTCACTCCGGCCGTGGGCAGGCCGTCGGTCAGGAAGAGAACGTACTGCGGTCGGTCGTCGTCACGCAGCGATCCGAAGGCCGCCTTGAGCGCTCCATCAATGTTGGTGCTGCCCCCCGGTGCGATGTTCTCAACCCATCGTACCGCGTCGGCGCGGGCCTCTCGGCCGTAGCGTTGAAGCTCAGGCTTGTAGGTTTCAACCCGGTCGTCATAGGCGATGATGTTGAACGTGTCGTCCTCGCGGAGGTTGTCCAGAACGAACGTCAACGCCTTGCGGGCCTGGTCGATCTTCTTGCCCGACATCGAGCCGGAACGGTCGAGCACCAGGATGACCGTCTTGGCCACGGGGCGGTCGTCGGGCTTCTTGACCTCGGGGCTGGCCAGCAAGAGGAAGTAGCCGTCATCCCCTTCGCTGGGCCTGTAGCTCAGGACCGATGCCCCGATCGAGCCTTCGGCCAGGGTATAGACCAGGCGGAAGTCTTCCTTGGGGGTGACGTCGTGCCTGACGAGCTTGACGTTCGCATGGTGGTCGCCAGTCCGGCGAATCTCCACGTTCTGGCCCGGGCTATAGAGCGACTTGATCGGCTCCTTGCTGTCGATGTCCACCGACAGAGAGAGCCTGCGGATCGGCTTGGCGGTGAACTTCTGGGTGCCGAACGGATAAGTCAACTCCACCACGTCACGGTCTCGACGGAGCAGTTGCGTGTAGCGGAGCGTCACCGTGCGATCGGCCCCTGGTGGGATCGGGAACACGCTGGTCTTGAACACTCCAAGGCCCATGTACTCCAGCAAGGCCGGATCGCGCTTGGTCCGGACGATCTCCTCAAAGATCCGTCTCGCCTCGTCCTTGGGCAAGAGCTTGCCGGGCAGTTCGCGACCGTCAACCATCAAGACAAAGTTCTGGATCGCCCCGTCCTCGGGCATCGGAAAGAGGTACTCCGACTCCATTTGCGTCGAGCCTGGATTGTGGAAGGTTTGTGAGACCCGGACTTCGGCGACCTGATCGCGCACCCTCGCATCAACAGCAACCTCGCGGACCTCGAACGTCCTCGCCAACGGCCGCTCAGGGTTCCAACGATCAATGATGATCCCCTGCCCCCACGCCGGAAAGCTGGGAACCATCACGATCATGGCCAACGCGAACAAGGAACCACGCGCTTTAGGCAGCATGGCGAAACCTCGCTTTCCAAGGCTCAAGGATGTAATCCAACCGCGTCGGCCCGCTCTCGCCTTTTTGATTCCGATCCGCCGGCAGGAGTTCTCCGGCACAATCGGGACCATTTGAAGACGCGGGCCGACCCCACTCATTGGATTAACGTCTGAGCCGGCCGTTTGTACCAAGGTTTCCGCCTGGCTTCGCGGCGATTGTCGTTGGCTCTGGACCCGAGCGGTAGACGGCGTACCGTCCTTCGACGTGGAGCAAGGTCAACGGGCCGGTCGCCGACCCCTTGGCCAGAGGCGCCGAGGCCATGATGTGCGTTGCCCCTTGACGACGCGCCAGGGCGGCCAGGGCGGCCGGGTCGTGGTCTTGGTAGCGGCGTTCCAGGCCTTGACGGTCGTCAAGATAGGCGCGGGCGAAGGCGGCGGTTGACCCTTCAAACCCGACATGGTCGCGGAACCGGCTGGCCCAGTCAGCCAAGCCCTCGGCATGGTAAGGGCTGGCCGCGCGGTTGAATGCCAATGGACGCAACGACCAGAGCCGGAACGTCTTCGGTCCAGGAGGTCCGATGAACCTCGACGACTCCGAGGTATGGAACCGGCACCAGAGGGCCAGCCGCTCGACGTCGTCGGTCGGCGTCTCGGCAAATCGGCAACGCTCCACCAGCCGCTCGATGATCCAACCGAATTGGCCACCTTGCCCCACCGGCACAAAACCCGCCATCAAGGCCGCCAACGGGACCACCCAGGCCAAGGCCGCCACCCGAATGGCTCGCCCGTTCGTCCAAGGGCGGACGCTCCACACTCTGGCGGGCAAGAGATGAACAACCCCAAGCACCCCCAAGGCCCCCAGCAGCCGCAGGTGTCCTGACTCAGTGTCGTGCCTGCTCAGGAAGACCAACCCCAGGCCCAGGGTTGCCGACCAAACCCGTATTGTCCAACGAGTTGCATCGACTCTGAACAAGACGATCGCCAGCGCAGAGAGCGTCACCACGACCAACGTCCAGTCACCGATCAAGGCCACGACCAAGAGTACAGCGCGGGCTCGCCCGGTCCAGCCCTTTGATTCCCAGAGCCTTCGCACATGGTCGGACAGGAACACCAAGGCGATCCCTCGGGCGACGGTCGCCATCCGGAACGGCTGGAAGAGGGTGCAACGAAGGTCGCCGACCACTTCAACCGCGATCCAGGCCATCGCCAGGGCCGCCAGCAAGACGATCAAGGCCAAGGTCAGCCGGACCCGAGGCAACACAGGCTCCAGCTCAATCCTCGTCCTCCCCCGACAGGCCAGCCAGGCCAAAACCGGATAGCATCCCCAGGCGAGCCACTGCGACCCTCTCCAGAGATGGGGAACCATGTGTTGCGGCCCTTGAACAAACACGCTTAACATGCGCATCTCGTTCAAGGGCAATCCTTTGAGGAGCAAATCCCCTTGGCGACCGGCAAACACCAGGGTTGGCAAGACAGCCAAGCCCAGGGTGAACAAGGCCAGCAGGGTCGTCCGCGGTTTGACCCTCGTAAGACCTGGTAAGAGCGCCCAGACTATCCAGCTTGCCGCCAGGAAGAGACCAAGTTGCAAGCCCAGGGACGGATGGACCCAGCTTGCCAGGGCGATCAAGATCGGGGCCGTCCAGCACGCCCGTTCCGGCCTTGCCAAGGTTTCCGCCAGGGCGATCCAGCCCAAGGCCAGGGCAATCAGGCGATCCAGCAGCATCGACTCGAACAGGTGGTTCGTGCCGATGTTCCCCGCTTTCGCCGTCACGATCAAGGCCACCGCCAAGACCCCAACCCGCCCTCCACGTTCAGGCCAAACCAACCTGGCCATGCGGTCGATCCCGACGCAGGTCAAGGCGAACGTCAACGCATAAAGCAACGCCAAGGCCGCCGACAGCCCCACCACGCGACTGGTTCCATCCAGCAAGGCCAGGTAACCCGCGTGAGGATTGAAGGTCGCGAAGGCGTGAACAAATGGATCATCTGCGTAGAGTGCCGGGTCTTGCTGATGGAGCAGCAAAGGGAGCCGAT
>JBDTIR010000581.1:0-6999 GCA_039936275.1 Isosphaeraceae bacterium
GACCACCCCCGGGCACCTCAACGGATTTACGGTCGCCAAGTTCAATCCCAACGGCGCCGGTCTGGCTAATTCGTTCGGCCAGGAGCTGCACGACCAGTTGGGCGCCTTGGCGTTCGATCCCAGCAAAGACCACCCTGACTTCGAGTTCGACATCAAGAACTTCAGCAAGATCCCGGGGTTTGAGTTCGATAAACTGCCGTTCGGCTTCGAATGGAGCCAAGGAATCGGCGTCTCGGCTTATGCCGGCACGCCTGACGATCGGATCGCGGGCGAAGACTATGTGCCCATGACTCACCTGTCTCCGCAGGCGATTCCCGAACCGACGACGCTGCTGGCCTGGTCGCTCATGGCTGCGGGTGCGACCTGGCACGTCCGACGACGACGCCGGTCGGCTGCCTAATCCACAAGCGATCCCTGCTTCCGTCATCATTCAAACCCCCGAACCAATCACGACGGGGCCCGTTCCTTCGGGCTCCCGTCTTGTTTATCGACCTCGCCGCCAGTTCGAATCCTTGCCTTTTTCCCGCCTCGAACCCCCGGACCCCGCGCCGACGCGCATTCCGGCAGAGTTTCCGCAATCCTTCGGCTAGCCATCAATCGCCCTCTTGCAGACCTCGGACCCATTCGCTACCCTTGCGCGTTTGGTAAGGGATCAATATCAACCCGCCTCTGGATCGGCCGAGGGGGCCACGATTGATGAGCAAACACTTTGAATTGCAGCGCGTCGTCCTCGCCCTGGTCCTGGCTTGCCTCGCCGCCAAGGGTCCAGACGACCGCGCTCGTGTCGCGAAACCGTCAGAAGGGCTCGCCATGACCCGTGCTCTGGCCTGCGAGTCGATCAAAGGGTACCAGGACTACGTCCCTCGACCCGAAGCGGCCTTGACCAAGGATGAAAAGCTCCTGGTCTACTACGAGCCACTCAACTACGCGATCGAGCAAGACAAGACCGGTATGTACCGGGCCCACTTCTCCCAGGATGCTCGGATTCGCAAACGAGGCGCGAAGATTGTCTTGTGGAAGAAAGACAACCTGCTCGACTACGAGGTGAAGGGCAATGGACCGCCCAGGAAGCTTTGCCTGATGAACACGATCGCCTTGAAGGCGCTCAGCCCTGGCGAGTACGACCTCGATATCGTGCTGCACGACCGCCTTGGCGACGGACCACCCGTCACCCAGACCTTGAAGATCACCATCAAGCCGTCGCCCGTCGAAGCCCCGTTGCCCCCTTCGGATGAGCCGGGCAACCGTTAAGGGAGACGAGTAGGGTCACGTAAAAATATGTCACTCTTGGCCCCAGAGCTGTTTCAAGACGACAGGCAACTGCCGAGTACAGGTCCAGAAGTTATGAAAACCGTCGTCGATAACCACAAGAGGCTTGCTTCCTTTGTCTCGAAGCGCTGTGGCCAGGGCCAAGGTCGATTGCCACCAGTCGCCTGACTCGTCGATCAAATCGTTAGGTCCAGTCGTCAGCACAATCCTGGTGAGGGGTTCCTTCTGATCAGTGCCGCGCACGATGTCAGACAAAGGCTGACCGTCTTGCTCCACCGTGAAACGGCCGAGTTGGGCGGCAACCCTGCCGAACAGGTCCGGACGCTCCCGGGCGAGGTTGAACGCGCCGAGACCGCCCGACGAGGCCCCGACGACGGCGCGATCCCCAGCGCCCGGCTTCAAAGGAAATTGGAAGAGTATGGGCAAGACGTCCGTCTCAAGGAACCTGGCGAGCTTTGGGCCGGGCGCGTCGTATTCCAAAGAGCGGTTTGACGTGCCGTCAGGACGGCGGCCGGGGTTCAAACCCAAGAGGATCGTGGGTGGAATGGCCTGGTCGGCAATCAGGTTCTCAACCATCGTGGCGACCCCTGCGCGTCGGTAGGCGTCGCCGTCCAGAAAGACCGTCAAGGTTGCCAATTCGCCCGACTCGATCACGGCGTTTGGCACATAGACCCAGCCGTTGCGGTGGTCTCCATAGACAGTGCTTGTGAAGTCCATCGGCTGGTATTCTCCGTAGACCAGGCGGGGCCTGGCCGCAGCTTCGGGCGGAGACGACCAGCCGGGCATCTCCACCACACCCCCACCGAGTCGCCGCAAGCCAGCCGTAGAGTTGTAGGAAAACTTGGCGGCCCTAGGCACGGTTGCGACGTGGACCCAGAGCCGGGTCTCGCCCAGGCGCTCCATGTTCCACCCCTGACCGTGGTTCATGACCCCTTCGATCCGAGGCGACTCTCCAGGACGGGCCTCCAGCACAAAGAGCATGGCGTCCTCGTCTCGTAACGGAGCATGCCCACCACGTTTCAGGTCGGTCCCCGGCGGGAAGACCGATCGAACCCGCAGCGCCAAAGCCTGTGCCTCGATTCCTGTTGGTGCGTCGCGGAGCGCGTCGCGGACTTCACTCGGGGTAATCGTCGGGAACTGGCCGAGCATGCAAAGGGCGACAAGGAACATGAGGGACGCTCCGAACAGGGGCAACCACGCCATATTAGCCAGAACATACTTATTTGCTTATAATTTATGCATTCACCCACGGTCCTGTTACGAATCGGCCTTCGAACATCGTCGCCAGGACCGGCAGGTCTGAGTCGAGGAGCAAATGGTGGGGGTCGGACTCGTCTCGATCAGGGAGGGAGACGAGGGCCAGGTCGGCCGATTTGCCGGGTTTCAGGCTGCCCGTGACGGTCTCGGCGCGGAGGGCCCAGGCGCCAAAGAGCGTGGCCATCGTCAGGAGCAACGAACCGCTTAGCGACGGCTCGGCACGATGGAGATAGCGGACTTCGTCGAGAATGCCCAGGGTCGGCGTGGACGCAAGGCTGTCCGTTCCCAGGCAGACAACCACGCCGCGCCGCAGCATCTCGCGGAAGGGATGAGGCGCATGGCCAAACCGGGCGTGGGTCCTCGGGCAATAAGCGACCGCTACCCGCTGTGCGTCCGGGGCAGACTCGGGATGTAACTGCCAGAAGTCGGCGGGGTCAAGATAGGTGCCGTGCGCGATCAGCCAGTCAGCCTGGCGGAGCGTGCCTCGGCGGATGTAATCCGCCGGACGAGGGCCGATCGGACGCCAGTCGTCATCCCAGGCGCCGAGGTCTTCGAGGAAGCTGCGAAGCCTGCCTTCGCGTGACTGGAGCAATTCGAGTTCCTCGGGCAGTTCGGCAAGGTGGGTCGAGAGTGGAACCTGGCTGGCCGCGGCCCTCTGGTAGAGCCAGCCAGCGGTGCTGTAGGGAGCATGCGGGCTCAGGCCTGGCCGGGCGCACGCGGCGACCTGGTCGTCCAGGCGGATCGAGGCGAGCCAGTCATACGCCGATTTGCTGGTTTCCAAACCACGATCCCGCATCAAACCGAGCATCTCAGCGAAGACGACCGCTCGCAAAGGGGCCTCGGCGATCGGCCCCCAGCTCAGACCAGCCGTCGTGGTGTCCGCCAGCAAGGTTGTTCCGGCCTCCAGGCTTGCGTCCAGATTGTGCCTCACCGAGGCAAGTAGCGACTCGGCCGACCCTTCACGCCGATGCGCGATCACCCGACGCAGCCAACCAATCTGGTCCTCGACGCCTTCAGGCGCTTCGTCGTTCAGCCTGGATAACTCCAGGTGGGTATGTGCATTCACGAAGCCTGGCAGGATCGCCACGTTGCCCAAGGTCAGGTCATGATCCCGGCCCGACGCCGAGCCAACCTTGGCGATCCGCCCCCCTTCGATCGTCACCAGACCATCCTCGATCGGCGGCGCCTCGACCGGGAACACATAGCGAGCAGCAATCGTAAATGACTCTGATCTCATTGCATTGCCATACTAAAATTCCTGATGCGGTTCCATGAGATCACTCCGTTGCGGCTCGCGATCGTTGAGAGGGTTGACCTGTTTTCCAACGACGGCGGTCGGCCGGACCTCGCGGGTCAGCACTCTGAGCAGGACGGCCGACGCCACGCCGCCTACGACGACCCAATACCATTGATAAAGCCCTTGCTCCGGGTCGCGATAGAGGTTGACGACCACCCGTGAGCCCAAGCCTCCTTCGACCACCCGCGACATCACCAAGGCCAGGCCGTTGTGGATCAGGTGAAAGAGGACGCCCGGTAAGAGGCTCCGGCTGCGCACCGCCAGATAGCCCAGGACGATCCCCAGTAACGTCGCATTAAAGAGTTGTTGAAACAAACTCAATAAGACGTGAAGGAACCCGAACAAGAGCGCTGAGAGCACGATGGCCGTTCCGGTTCGGTAACTGCCCTGGAGGCCCGAAAGGATAAAGCCGCGAAACGCGACTTCCTCGCAGACGGCCGGCACCACGGCAATGACCAGGAGGCCGAGCCAGAGATTTTTCTGAAGTTCAGCGAGCAAGCCCCCAAGCTGCTGCTTGACGATGTCGGGGGCCGGAAAGAGCGAATCGACCAGTAATCGGAGTTCGTTCACCAGGGGGTTCAAGGCCAAGGCCAGACCGACGGCCAGGGCGAAATACTGAGGCTTCGGCCAGCTTAGGCGGAGCGTGCGTCTGGGGCTGGACGTGAGCAGCAGGGTCATCACGACTGGCGGGACGAGGATGAATGCGAGTTGCCCCTCAACCAGCCCATGCACCGACTGCGCCATGTACTGGATCAAGAACCAGGCCGAGGTCAGCATCAAGGCGAAGCAGGCCAGGGCCTGGCCTCCGGTGGGCGTCGGCCCTCGATCGCGGATGAGGTGCCGCACCCAGTCGCGCAGTCCGAACCGCTCGGCCTCACGAAAGAGGACCGATTCGCGCTGAAATTGGTCGACGGCCCAGCGCAAGGCGATCGCCCCGTAGACCAAAAGTGGCACCAGGACCGGCAAGAAGAACTGCCTGGCCTCGGCGTAGTGTCCTTGCATCAGAGACCGCAAGAGCAAGGAGACCCCTGTGATCGGGACCAGGCTGGTGAACAGGTCGAGCTTGATCCCGGGGGCCAGGGTCGCGAAGATCAAAGGGAGCGCGACCATGTACAACGGGGTCATATAATACTGTCCCTCCTTCATACTCCGCGCCAAGACCGCCAAGGCCAGGCAGACCGCGCTGAAGAAGGCCGACAAGGGCACCAAGAGCAGCACAATCCAGAAGGCTGAGGCCAGGCTCGGCGGGGTGATGATCGGTCCCGGGCCGCCTGGATCACCTTGCGCGACCTTCGAGCCGATCTGGGCCGCCATCTGCCAGCCGGTCAGGCCCATGCTCGCCAGGTTCAAAAGCGCCGTGGCGATGCTGGCCAGAAGGACCGTGAGGAACTTGCCCATGACGATCTCGGCCCGAGAGGCCGGGCTGATCAAGAGTGTTTCCATCGTGCCGCGTTCTTTCTCCCCGGCGCAGAGGTCCACCGCCGGATAGAAGGCGCCGGTCAGGGCCATCATCACCAGGAGGAACGGGAAGACGCGTGCCCAGACGCTGCCCCCTGCTTCGGCACGCGTGGCCACGTCATTGAGCTTGATTTGCACGGGCTCGACGAAGCTGGCCTGCTTTTGCTCGCGCTCCAGGCGTTGATCGACGATCCGCTCTTTCCAGGCGGCGATTACCTCGCGCACGGCGCGGAAGGCTGCCTGGCTGCGATCGTCCGAGCTATCATAAACGATGTCCAGCTTGACCCGGCCGGTCCCTTGCAATTGCTCGCGGATGTCAGGCGGGACGAGAACCACGACGTCGGCTTCGCCGGCGCGGATCAAGCGTCTGCGAGCCTGCGGGTCGTTCCAGTCCCAATCGGCCGGATCGGTCCGAACCTGAAGTTGCCCGGCGTCGCCAGGAACGTCGAACAGGTTCGGATCGAACCGGTCCTTTGACGGATTGAGCAAGGGGGGCGACCCGGGCAAGGCCGCCGAACCGATCAGAACGACTGTGCGCGCCTTCTGTTCAAACGCCATCGAGAGCTGCGCGATGCCGATTCCCAGGATCGGGTAGAGCAAGATCGGCAGGACAAAGATCATGAACAGAGTCCGCCGATCGCGCAACTGGTCGCGCACCTCGCGGCGGAAGATATGCAGGGCGATGGGCCAGCGGATCGTGAACATTACGAATTCCAGGGAGGTGCCAAGACGGTGAGCGTTCCTTTTGAAATCCGAAGATCACTTATTAAAAACATGATCATGAAGGGTTCACAAATCACAATCAGGTCTTATTAAATCGAAGCCTTGGCCTGTTCTGGAAGTGTGGTCGCAGCCTCTGCGTCCGCTCGTTCGACCAGATGGAAGAAGAGTTCTTCAAGGTCGGGCTGATTGTAGTGTTCGAGCAAGGCGGCGGGTGCGCCATCGGCTTGAAGCCGTCCTTTGTGGATGATGGCCACTCGGTCGCAGAGCTTCTCGACCTCGGACATCGAGTGCGTTGAGAACAAGATCGTCTTGCCTTGATCGCGCAATTCGGCGATCTTCTGGAGCACAACGCGGGCGACCAAGACATCAAGCCCGGACGTGGGCTCGTCGAAAATCAACACAGGCGGGTCATGAACAATGGTGCGGGCGATCGAGACCTTCTGCTTCATCCCGGTAGACATCTTGGAGCAGAGCAGGTCGCGGAAGTCGTTCATCTGGAGCCAGCCGAAAATGGTCTCCATCCGCTCGACGAGCCGCGCCCGGGTCAGACCGTAGAGTCCGCCGAAATAGGCGACCAGTTCCCAAGCGGTCATGCGGTCGTAGATGCCAGTACTGGCCGACATGTAACCGATGTTGGCGCGGACCTGCTCAGGCTGGGTTTCGACGTCGAAACCGGCGACGTTGGCCCGGCCTCCGGTGGGTCTGAGCACCGTGCTGAGCATCCGCAAGGTCGTGGTCTTGCCTGCTCCGTTCGGGCCGAGCAGGCCAAAGACGGAACCCGGTTGGCATACAAAACTGACGTCCGTCACCGCCGAGACCCAGCCGTGTCGGTAGTCGAGGAACGATTTCGAGAGCGATTCGACCTGGATCAACGCGGACTCTCAATCGTTCAAGTGACTGGAACGGCGTCCCCGAGACGGCTCAGAAAAAGTCGGGCGAGTCCTCGATCACCGACCTTGTCTCGTTCTCAAGTCTAGAACGCGACTTCACGTTTG
>JBDTIR010000582.1:0-4253 GCA_039936275.1 Isosphaeraceae bacterium
CCGACTTGCTCACAAGACTCGGAGGAGAATTCTACTTACACACAAATAATAATGGCTGCATTTTATTATATAAATTCATTAATCATTATTTAAGTTACACGATTAGTGATCGTTTGCCCGTTGAATCCTGGCGATGGGACCGACTCAAGGTACTTTGGGCAATCGGAAGAGGGAGTTGCAAGGCTGTTTCCTGAATACATGACAAAACACCTCATAATTTCTATCTCTAGATTAACATACTGTTACTTAAACAGTTTTTGAGTCGTTTTAACCCCATCCCGTGTCAAGCCTGGAGTTTCCTGTTTCGCCGAACTTGTCGATCGATGTATTCTAGGATCGCTTAGCAAAGTCTTCTTGCGGAAGGATCGGAGACGACCCAGTCCGATTACGTGGCATGGATAGTGACGTTCGGATTTCAGGGTTCATGACGCCGCGGGTGGAGTCGGGGGGCAATCCCGTCGTCATTGATGGGAATAGGAGCAGATTATGCATTTCGATCAAGAAATCCAGGAACCACCGACTCGTCGCTCGATGGCCTGGCTGCTGGTGTCTCTGATACTTGGCGCCGAAGTGCTAGGGATCTCGTTGCTCAGCCTGCCGAAGAATTATGACCTGCTCCGCTTCGCCGCTGAGGATGCGTCGGGAAATCTGGCGGTCCTGGACATGCTCGATTGGGGGGACCGGCCGGGTCTTGACAACGGCTATCCTTATGGTTTGTTGTCGATCGCGTTCGGTCAGCTCTGGTATGGCGTGTTGGGTCGGACCCCGGGGGCCTCGGTGGCGGCGACCATGGTGGCGAACCTTGTCGTCGGCCTGACCCTCGGCTGGTTCGCGAGGGTTGCGAGGATCGGAATCGTTGGACTGGTGTTTCTGGTCGCGGCGATGCCCTTCGTCGTCGTTGATTGCATTTCCACGACCCATGCCATCGAACCGGCCCTGCTGAGCATCGCGCTGGTGGAACAGGCGCGCGGCTGTCGCGGGACGGCCCTGGCCCTGGTGACGGCCGCCGTGTTCGTCAAGCCGTCGATGTCGTTCGTCTATGGGTTGGTCTTGGTCGTGTTGATCCTCAAGGATGCCTGGCGGTCGCGTTCGGAGCGTCCCTTCGGCTGGTTCTGGCTCCGTCCGTTCGTCCCCGCTGCCACGGTTGGCGCGACAATGCTGATTGGCCTGGGCTGGGCCTTCGGTTTTGACAGCCTCCTCAACTCGCTGTTCCCGACACGAGTCATGGAGGCCTATCGGGCATGCGATTATGGATTTTTTCGCGGTCAGGCCGGCCGGGGCCTCCTGGCTCCTCCCGGCGCGAACCTCGGCTATTATTTCGGCACCGTGACTACCTTCTGGCTGATCGGCAGCGTCATTTTGCTCGCCGGAGGAATCGAGGGTCTGGTCCGTCGCGGCGGTTGGTCTTCGGCGAACACGGAAATTGTCGCCACCTGCGCGGTGCTGCACGCGGTGTTTGTCTCCCTGTTCTTTGCCCATTCCGGGTCGTGGTTTTATTATATTTACTTTTTTGTGGCGGGGTTGGCCGCCCTGGCGCCTCGGTCTCGGGTGCATGCGACGCTGATTATCTTGCTAGCGACCCTCGCGGGATTGGGAGGTGCCAGGACGGGTTTGACGTCGTTGAAGGAGTGGCGGACCAAGGTCCGCTCCGAGCAGACTTACGGGTTGTACGCGACCCCGGCCGTGGCTCACGAGTGGGCCGAGGTCCGTTCCCGTCTCGGCCGGAGCGAGGCGGTCGTGCTGTCAGATTGTGACGGCTTGGGGGTGTTCGCCCCTGGATTCGCGCCGCCCAGGCTATTCTTTCTCATCGTCGGTATGTCGCCGCCGGGCGAACTGGAGCGAAAACGCGATCAGATCGAAACGGCTAAGTTAGTTGTCGAGATCAACCATTCCAATGGTCATGGTCCTTGGCTCGAGGATCAATGGCCCATCATGCGTCAGGCGCTCAAGGACGCCGAACCAGTCTATCGCGGTTTGAGTTTCCGGCTCTACAGGCGGCCCGGTGGCGGTGATCCGTCCAAGGCCGCTGAGAACTGAGACCGGCGCCGCGGCGTGAGACCCGGGCAATCATGAAGGTCAAAATGGTTTCCCCTCCTGGTGATATTGAATTATACTGTCGAAGTTGAATGATCCAGGACGCAGGGGCCGAATCAGGGAATTCCCCAAGGCCACCGATTCATTCCCAACGGAGAATTTCCCTCATGGCGGTGACTCCTTCAAACATGCTCGCCCTGGGCACCCGCGCCCCTGACTTCCAGCTTCCCGACACTGACGGCCGCACGGTCCGCCTTGAAGACTTCCAGGGCGCTCCGGCCTTGTTGGTGATCTTCCTTTGCAACCACTGCCCCTATGTCAAGCACGTCCGCCACGATCTGGCCAGCCTCGCCCACGAATACCAGGAGCGGGGCGTCGCTGTCGTTGGCATCAGCGCCACTGACGCCGAAGCCTACCCCGACGATCGCCCCGAACTGATGGCCAAAGAGAAGGACGAGACCGGCTACACCTTCCCGTACCTCTACGACGAGTCGCAAGCGGTGGCCCGGGCGTATCAGGCCGCGTGCACGCCCGACTTTTACGTCTTCGATAAAAACCAGACGCTCGTCTATCGAGGCCAGATGGACGACAGCCGGCCAGGAAACGAACGGCCCGTCACCGGTGCCGACCTCCGCGCGGCACTCGACGCGGTCCTGGCCGGTCAGCCGGTCAGCGAGGACCAGCGTCCCAGCATCGGCTGTAACATCAAGTGGAAACCCGGACACACCGGTTAAGACAAATCCAATCGTTACACGCTTGCAATTAAGACGTGCAAGTCACATCAAAATTATTAAATAAATGAATCTTCAACACGCCGTACACGTCTTGCAAATTCTCGTCTTTCAATCATGGTCGTCGTTTACGAATGCGGCGAGACGAGTTTCAGGCCGAGAATGCCCGCTACGATCAAGCCGACGCAGATTAAGCGGGGTAGGTTGGCCGATTCACCGAACAGGACGATGCCCAGAATAACCGTGCCGACGGCCCCGACGCCGGTCCAGACCGTATAGCCCGTGCCCAAGGGGAGGGTGCGCAGCGCGATCCCGAGCAAGCCGAGACTGACGATCATTGAGGCGGCCGTCGCCAACGACGGCCAGAGCCGGGTAAACCCCTGGCTATATTTCAGGCCGATGGCCCAGCCGACCTCAAAGAGGCCGGCGACAATCAGGATGACCCAGGCCAAGATGCGACTCCGGCATCAATGGGTGGGGTCGTCCCCGCCCAAAAGGATCTCAACAAACCGTGAGGTCGTCCTCGACGGGGTGGACGTCACTGGCATGATAGCGAGGCCCCCCACCAAATTCAACCGGGCCAGGCGAGTTCAGATGGGGGCCCTTCTGAGCAAATGGCCGTTTTGTCGCGGGGGAGCTGGCCGCTTTGGTACTCTTGAAGACGAGTCCATCGTTCAATCCTTGACCAAACGCCAGAGAAGGAACGGCCCATGAGGACGGTGTTAGCAAGCCTCGTCGTGTTCGCGACGGTCCTATGCGCCAGCGGCGCGAACCTGTTCGCAAAGGCTGTGAACGCCCCCGACCCTCCCCAAGGCTGTGCCGCTCTTCGCCTGGCGGTCTCCGGCAGTCGAAACTCCCAAGGGACTAAGGTGATCGTCAACGGCGCTCCGGTTGGCCTGCCCGCAATCAACCGGGTTCAGGAGGTGCTCCATGAATATGTTCGCCTGGAGCTGGACGAACCCGCCGCCGACCCAGCCAAGGCGGTCGAGTCGCCTGCGATCCGTATCGTGATCCTGGGGGATTCCACGGTCTCGAATTACCCGGCTAATTCTCCCTTGCGCGGCTGGGGTCAGGTGATTGGCGAGGGATTCAAGAAGGGCGTGACCGTGCGCAACCTGGCAGCTAGCGGCCGGAGCACGAAGACCTTCCTGGCCGAAGGCCGCCTGAAATCCGCCTTGAAGGAGCACGCGGATTTCGCCCTGATCCAGTTCGGTCATAACGATTCGCACGGCAAAGGGCGGCCCGAAGCCACCGACCCTGAGACCGACTTCAAGGCAAACCTGCGCACGTATATTGACACATTTCGCGAAGCAGGCACTCAGCCAATTCTGGTTACTCCCATGCACCGGCGAAGGTTCCAAGAGGGCAAGGTCACCAAGGAACTCAAGCCGTATGCCGACGCGATCAAGGCGGTCGCCCTTGAGAAAGACGTGCCGGTCGTTGACCTGTATACGTCCAGCGGAACCTTGTTCGAAACGCTCGGAGAGG
>JBDTIR010000583.1:0-5152 GCA_039936275.1 Isosphaeraceae bacterium
GTCGATCTGGCCCGCCCCCCGAGATTACTCAGCCTTCATCCGCCTCGGCGAACAGGCCGCGGCCCGCTGGTTCGGAACCAGACCGCTGGACCCGAGCGCGCTCAGACGCCAGCTTGACCGCTTGCCGACGCCGACCGATCACCTGACTGAACCGATTTTCGAGCGATGCCAACGGATTACGGCCGACCTGGTGCAATTATGCCGGGCTCAAGGGGCCTTGCCGATTCTCGTCACCCTGCCGAACTTCTCCAAGGGCAACTGGCAAGGGACAGATTCACTTAATGACCGTGAACTTGTGCTCATGATGCCTCATCTCGTCGGCGGCCATCTCTCGCCCAAAGGCTGGCGACGGTTCATCACCAGGACCAACCAGGGGATTGCCTCGGTCGCCAAACGTCTGGACGTCCCCCTGGTCGATGGGGCCGAAATCCGCGACCTTGACCTGTTTGTGGACCTCTGCCACCTCAACGCCGCTGGCAACGCCGTCCTGGCCGATCGCGTGGCCGAGACCCTGGAAGCGATCCATCCTGACACCGACGGCCAATCTCATGAAGAATAAGACATGTTTTGCACGCCCTCTAAGATAAGGAGTGTGCTTAACTTCATAATTTCTTCATTTTTTAACGATTATAATTATCTCAAATAAATATCTCTCAAGGCAGTGTCACGTTCACCGGATTGCGCCAGACGAAGCAGAGCGGGCGCGTGCCGGCCGGAACCGAAGCGGCGTCAGTCTCATAAACCGTGCGGCCGTCCTTGGTCGATTCGAAGAGGGGGACTGTGGTCGAAGGCGCGTCCTTTGTGTCAGCGGGCAAGGCGTAAAACAAAGGAGAGGTCGCGGGTTTATCGGCGGCCTTGGCGGTCAAGGTGAGCGACGAGGCGCCGTCCTTGGTTGGCTGCTCGAAGACGGGGACCGCTCCCTCGGCCGGGCGGTCCAGGGCGAAGAAGGCGAGCGATCGGCTGGCCTTCGCCGGCAAAGGGCGGTGGACCGTACCGTACTGATCAGCGACGCCGGGCCCTGAGGCCCGATAGATCGCGACCGGAAGGTTGAGCCGGGGGTCGTCGAGGTCGAGTTTATACATGATCTGGTTGTAATCATAACGCGGGGTCGGATTGGTATTGCCGGAGAACGTCATCGTGTACGTTCCTTCGAAGAAGAGGATGCGGCCGTCTTGCTTGGCGAGCATCGGGTGCTGCTTCGGATTATAAAAACTATATTTGTCGTGCGTAACGACCTTGCGGGCGTAAACCCAGGGGCCGATCGGAGCGTCGGCTTCGGCGTACCAGACCTCGCCGAGATACGAGGCCTTGCCCCCTGCTTCCACGCTGATCATCACCCAACGCTTGCGGTGCTCATTCCAGTAAACCGACGCACCATGCGCGACGACCTGCGCTCCGCTCGCAGCGTCTCGGAGCTGGATCAAACCCTCGTCGGCCTTCAATGCGTCGTTGAAGATCAGGGATTTCTGCCCCTTGTAATCGACGACGGACGTGTTGGTCTTCCAGGTGTATCGAAGCCGGCCGTCGCCGTCGCGATCCACCTCAGCGCGATCCACACGGCTGCCCTCCTTCAGGCAGGTAAGCATTTCATAACAAGACAGGTCTTGCAGCATCTCAGGGTCGGCGACGACGCGGCTCCAGGGGTATGGGCTTGCGAAATAAACATACTCAGTGCCGTTATCCTTATGAAGAAAGGGATGGCCGTCGGGATAGATCAAGGCGTCTTCCGGAAACACGGTGTGCTTGCGAAAGACGCGGGCGTCGTCGTCCCACTCGGCCAGACCGCGCTCATAGACGGTCAGCAGGTTCTTGATTTTGGCATAAGCCGCGAACATGCGTTCCTTGTTCTCATGATCGCGCAGGACGACGGGACCGGAGATCCAGGTTGGCCCGGGGCCTGGCATCTTGGCGGTCGGCTTGGCGAAGCCGTCCTTGTCGACTTCGTAGATCAGATCAATACCGATTTCAGGGTCGAGTCCTCCCTGGCTCGGCAATTGAGAGACGGCGCCCGGAACGTGAAAGTTGCCCAACGGGTAGGCTGGGCGGCTGGTATCGCCCCAGAACCAGTGAAGCCGGCCGTGGTAGAAGGCGTTGACCACGCTGTCGGAGCCGAAGACCTTGGCGTTGAGCACGGGCTCTCGGATCGGGGCCTTCCGGCCGAGCAAGACGGTGTCTCGGTAGATTCCAGCCCCGGTGATCCGGTACAACCGCTCGGCGATGTTGAGCCGTTTGACCTTGATTGTGGCCTTGCCGCCTTCACGGACCTCCAGACCTTTGCCTTGCATGCCGAAGCCGTCCTTGGGGTATTCATAACCATGCCCCTGGACGTTGAAGAAGACCGTCTGGTCCATCAAACCGGGCTCATCGAAGGCGACCAGGCCGTTGCTGTCGGTGACGTAGAGGACCTTATTGACGGTGCTCAACTCGATCAAGGGGACGCCGCGGCCAGTCTCCTCGTCCACCACTTCGATCTGAAACGGCCTGGCGTGTGCAGGGGCCTGACCCAGCAGCAAGATTACCAGCGATGCGGCGAATACAGACATGACGTTGCGCCTGTTCTAAGTTGGGACGGCGCGGCTCGACGCGCGGGACCGGTTCCCGACGTTTGCCGGCAATGACATCTGGAGAGCGAGACGACGCATGACTGACCTGGATGACGGCGACCAGCCTGGTTGGAAGTTCTCGACGACGCCAAGGGTGCGATTCGGGGCGATTGGCGACGCCTGGGAGTTACTCTTGAAGCACCTGGGCACCTGGATCTTGACCGTGATCTTGCTCATCCTCTGCCAAGGGGCGATCAACGCGGTCTTCGGCCCGTCGTTCGTATCCATTCGAGGGGGCCGGCCCGCTTTGCACGCTGTCAAACTCGCCCCCGGGCAGTTGTTCCAGTCGATTCTCTCGATCGCAGTCAACGGGTTCTTCCTGGGCGGGATGGTCCGCATGGCCGCCAAGCAAATCCGAGGTCTGCCGATCAGGGCCCTGGACCTGTTCGAGGTCGTGGACGTCTTGCCTCAACTGCTGCTGGCCTCGTTCCTGGTCTCCCTGGCGACGCTCGTCGGCCTCTCGATCTGCATCGTGCCCGGCCTGATTCTCGCAGGGCTGCTGATGTTTACCATCCCCTTGGTGGTTGACGGCCGCATGGAAGCGACCGCCGCGTTCGGCCAGAGCATCCGAGCGCTTCAAGGGCAGTGGCTCTCGGCGACCTTCTTTCACATGGTCGCCGGCCTGGCCGCCGTCCTTGGGTTCTTGCTCTGCGGCGTGGGGGTCGTGGTGACGGCGCCTCTGTATGCCTTGTCAATCACCGTCCTGTACAGGGATTTCTTCTGGCGGAAGTAGCATTTCAAACGGGCCTTGTCGGGCGTATCAATAAGGTCCAGCAAGGCCCAGCCTCGCGGCCTACTTTGTGGACTTCTTCCACACTGCCATCAGGTCGTCCGAACCTTGCTGGCGGACGCCGTTATCACTGAGGATCTCTTCGGTCGCGGCCTCGACCTCTTTGCGATCGAAGACCATCGTCTCGGAGTTGCGGTCGTCGAAATCGAGGCGGATGTAAGGGTCGTCGGTGTCTCGAAGAGTCTCGACGAGATGCTTGAGGTTCTTGATCCTGGTGCCGTTGACCTCACGGACCACCTTGGTCACGGGGTTCGAGTAACCTTTGACGGTCCGGTGAGGGAACATCGGCGAGGCGACAACCACCAACTCCTCGCCGTCGAACTCGGGGCGGTCGCCTCGACGAGTGACCAAAGGGCTGCCGATCAGGCCAAGCACAAGCTGGACGCTGGTGCCGGCGCGGTCGATCGTCGAGGCCAACTCGGCGGTGACGGGTGAAAAGACCAAGGGCCCGTAAACGAAATAGGACGGATAGGTCCCCTTCAAGTTTTCAATGAGCATGTCTCGATGCGGCTTGACTGGCAAGTTAATGGTCATTTCCTTGCCGTCGCGTACGATCGTCAAAGGCAGCTTGCCATCCTTGGCGAGCTTCTGAATATAGTACTGAAACCGCATCCGCAAGCCGTCGCCCGCGCGAACCAGGCCGGTGTTGTCAACCTCATGCTCACCGATCTTGGTGATGATGTCCCACTTCTTGAGCGGGTAAGAGTCGTCGTCGGGTTCGGCGGGTTCGTGAACGACCATGCCGACGTTGCGGGGCTCAAACTTGAGCGACTTGCGCAAGGCGTCGTTTTCGAGGGTTTGCAATTGATCGAACATGGTGGCCTTGCCGTCATAACCACCGTCGGCGACGTCTTGCAAGAACAGGTCAACTTCCTCGGTCGGGATGATGTAGCCGATATTGTCAGCGCCCTGGAGACCACTAAACGCCAGGCCAATCATCTTGTCATCGACCAACGCCGGACCGCCGCTGTTCCCCGGGTTAATCGCCGCGTCAATCTGCACCCGCACGCCTGAGGTCTGATGGCCGTAGCCGGTGAACTCGATCCTGGAGACAATTCCCTTGGTGATCGAGAGACTTGAGCCGCCGGTCGGGTAGCCGTAGACCATGACGGCGTCCTTGACCTCAGGCAAGGCGGCCCGTCTTGGCAACGGCGGGCGGCCTTTGAAGAACGATTCGTCCTCCATTTTCAAGACCGCCAGGTCGATCCCGGGGGCGAATACCTCAACGGTCGCGGGCATCTTCTCGCTCGACTCGTTCCCTTCCACAAACACCTGACTGGCGTAAGCAATAACATGAGCATTCGTCAAAATTCGATTGCCTTCGATCACGATCCCCGACCCGCTGACTTCTTTCGGGCTCTGCTTGGTCCAGGGCTTGAACATTTCGGGCTGGCGTAGGGTCGCGTAGATCTTCACGACGGAGTCGCGGACCCCCTCATGAGGGGCGTCCTCGGCCGAGGCCGGGCGGGGAATAGTCCACAACGAGAGCACAGCCACGGCGACCAGGGACAGACCACGCATATTCCGGCGCTCCTTGACTCGTCCAGGGGCATCGATTCAATCAATCCCGGTCCACCCCTCGGCGACACCGAGTGAACCGGGGCATTGTAACGGCCCACGCCTCTGGAGTGAAAGGACCATCCGCCAGAGAGTTCGAACAAACGAGCGAAGCCGCCGGACGCCTTTGTTGAGGGCGACTGGGCGGCTTCCTTTGGAACGTTGGTCGTCATTCTCAAAAGACGGCCGAGGCTGGTCTCAG
>JBDTIR010000584.1:0-2144 GCA_039936275.1 Isosphaeraceae bacterium
GTCGTGGAGAAGTTCGTCGGCCACGGCATCGGCCAGGACATGCACGAAGACCCGCAGGTCCCCAACTTCGTCACCAAGGCCCTCCGCAAGAACGACATCCGCCTGGAGCCGGGCCTCGTCCTGGCCATCGAGCCGATGGTCGCCCTGGGCACCAAGGACGTCCGCATCCTGTCCGACGACTGGACCATCGAGACCAAGGACCGCCGCGCCAGCGCCCACTTTGAACACACCGTGGCGATCACCGCGGACGGACCCCGAGTCCTGACCTACCTGGAAGATTGAGCGAAATTTGGACTAAACTGGAAGTTGCGGCCTTGTCAAGGGGCCATTTCGTCGGTAAGATCGTCGGAATTCGGCCCCGGACCAGAATGGGAGCCAGTCTCGCCCGCCTTCAAACCGGCGAACTAGACTGGCAACCGGGCCCGCCGACAAGCGGAAAGTGAGAACTGGTGCGATGAAGATTCGGTCCAGCGTCAAGCGGATCTGCGAAAACTGCAAAATCGTGCGTCGCAAGCGCAAGATCTTCGTGATCTGTTCCACCAACCCCAAGCACAAGCAACGGCAGGGCTAAGCCGATCGCGGCGCCTCCCGAGATGGAGACTTGGACGGATGCCTCGTATTCTGGGTGTCGACATTCCCAATGACAAGCGCGCGGAGATTTCGCTGCGCTACATCTACGGCATCGGGCCGTTCCTCGCCAAGCAATTGTGCGAACGGGCCGCGATCAGCCCTGAAAAACGGGCGCGCGACCTGACCGAGGACGAACTCGCCAAACTGGCCAACCTGCTCGACAATGAATATGTCGTCGAGGGCCAGCTCCGCCGTCAGGTCCAGCAAAACATCGTCCGCCTGCGCGACATCGGCTGCTATCGCGGCCTACGGCACCGTAAAGGGCTGCCGGTCCACGGTCAACGCACCCGCACCAACGCCCGAACCCGCAAAGGGGTTCGCAAGACGGTCGCCGGTAAGAAGGGCGTCAAGGACATGCGCTAAAATCAACCAACGATCCGCCCAAACGCCTCGGGCCAACGGGCAATCGGGTCCTGCCACCGACCCTGGACGTCTCATCGAGATCGGTTTCACGCCCTCGGTGTTTTGAAAACGTTCCGAACCGGCACCCGGTCAATTCTCCGAACGTACGGCGACGGCCAGACCCCTTTGTCGGGCTTGGTCGTCGCGGTCTTCGAACGACCCAAGCACCCTGACCTTTTCGAAATCCAGCCGATCTAAAAAGGGAGAGACGGACCCGTGGCCAAGGCCAAGAAGCGGAAAACTCGGCGCAATGTCAGCCGGGCGATCGTACATATCAAGGCGACGTTCAATAACACCACCGTCACGATCACCGATCCGAACGGCGATGCGCTCTGCTGGGCTTCGTCCGGGACCGTCGGCTTCAAGGGGAGCCGCAAGAGCACCCCGTTCGCCGCGCAACGCGCCGCCGAAACGGCCGCCCAGACTGCGACCAAGTTCGGCGTCAAGGAGGTCGAGGTCAAGGTCAAAGGGCCTGGCAGCGGTCGCGAAAGCGCGATCACCGCACTCCAGGCCTCGGGCCTGGGCATCAAGGCGATCGAGGACGTCACCCCGTTGCCTCACAACGGCTGCCGGCCACCGAAGAAGCGCCGCGTCTGATCTGAGTCGGATCGGGGCGTCTCCCTTTGGTCTCGCTCAACGCTGAGACGACGGCCGCGTCTTATGGGCCGACTCGAACGAATTCGTCAACCCAACACTCTTGCTTGTTTGAAAAATTGACCCTCTATTGGCTTTTCGCCGCGCGCGGACAGCCGAACGCTCCTTTGGGATCACTATGGGACGCCACACCGGACCAGTCTGCCGACTCTGCCGTCGCGAAGGCCTGAAACTGTTTTTGAAAGGGACCCGTTGCGACACCCCCAAGTGCGCCATTGAGCGGCGCGAAGGGGTCCCGGGCATGCACCAGTTCCGCCGCGGCAAGCCGAGCGAATACTCGATCCGCCTGCGTGAGAAGCAGAAAGTCAAGCGTTATTACGGCATCTTTGAGCGCCAGTTCCGCAAATACTTCGAGCTGGCCAGCCGACGACCGGGCAACACCGGCGACGTCCTGATGACCATTCTGGAGCGTCGGCTGGACAACGTCGTCACCAGGCTCGGGTTCGCGACCAGTCGCG
>JBDTIR010000585.1:0-4098 GCA_039936275.1 Isosphaeraceae bacterium
AAGCTCGCGAAGCGATGCGGCGAGGCGTCGCCAAGCTGGCACGGGCGGTCAAGGTAACTCTCGGCCCCAAGGGCCGTAACGTCATCATCCAGAAGAGCTTCGGCTCTCCAACCGTGACGAAGGACGGCGTGACCGTCGCCAAGGAAATCGAGCTGGAAGACAAGTACGAGAACATGGGCGCTCGCATGGTCCGCGAAGTCGCCAGCAAGACCTCCGACGTGGCCGGCGACGGCACGACCACCGCGACCGTCATGGCCGAGGCGATCTATAACGAGGGCCTCCGCGCCGTCGTCGCCGGCGTCAACCCGATGCTCATGAAGCGCGGGATGGACAAGGCCGTCGTTGACATCGTCGAAGTGCTCAAGCAGATGAGCACGAAAGTCACCAGCAAGACCGAGACCGAGCAGGTCGCAACGGTCGCGTCGAACTTCGATACCGAAGTCGGCACGATGATCGCCGAGGCCACCGAGAAGGTCGGCAAGGACGGCGTGATCACGGTCGAAGAGGGCAAGAGCCTCAAGACCGAGGTCGAGTGGGTCGAGGGGATGCAGTTCGATCGCGGCTACCTCTCCCCTTACTTCGTCACCAATCCCCAGACGATGGAGGCTGTCCTTGAGGACGCCTACATCCTGATCCACGAGAGGAAGATCAGCTCGGTCAAGGACCTGGTTCCGGTCCTGGAAAAGGTCGCCCAGACCGGCAAGCCGCTTTTGATCATCGCCGAGGACATCGAAGGGGAGGCCCTGGCCACCCTGGTGATCAACAAGCTCCGCGGCACCTTCCGCTGCGCCGCCGTCAAGGCCCCCGGCTACGGCGACCGTCGCAAGACCATGCTTGAGGACGTCGCCGTTCTGAGCGGCGGCAAGCCGATCTTCGAGGCGCTCGGCATCGACCTGGAGAACGTCAGTCTTGACGATCTCGGCCAGGCCAAGAAGATCATTATCGACAAGGACAACACGACGATCATCGAAGGCTCCGGCACGACCGAGGCGATCAAAGGCCGAATCGAGTCGATCCGCCGCGAGATTAGCGACACCAAGAGCGACTACGACCGCGAGAAGCTCGAAGAGCGCCTGGCGAAGCTCGCCGGCGGCGTGGCCAAGATCAACGTCGGGGCCGCGACCGAGAGCGAGATGAAGGAGAAGAAGGCCCGCGTCGAGGACGCCTTGCACGCCACCCGCGCCGCCCTGGAAGAAGGTATCCTCCCCGGCGGCGGCGTCGCCTTGCTTCGCGCCGCGGCGCAGGTCAAGGCCAAGGACGTCACCGCCGACGAGCAAACCGGCTACAACATCATCCTCCGCGCCTGCTCCGCGCCGATCACCCAGATCGCCGCGAACGCCGGCCAGGACGGCGGCGTTGTCGCCAACAAGGTCCGCGAGGGCACGGGGAACTTCGGCTACGACGCCCTCAACGACAAGTACACCGACCTGGTCAAGGCCGGCATCATCGACCCGACCAAGGTCACGCGCTCGGCGCTCCAGAACGCCGCCAGCGTCGCCACCTTGCTCCTGACCTCCGACGCCCTGATCGCCGACATGCCCAAGGGTGAGAAGCCCTCGGGCGGCGGCGGCGGCTACGACGACATGTATTGAGATTAGAGACGTTGGGAACGCTCTCGAACGAAGCCAACCAACATCGCTCGTTCAAACAAAAAAAGGGGCCAGCTCATGCTGGCCCCTTTTTTTTATTTTGAATTCCTCAGAAGCGCGCTCGGGGCCGGTTCACCCTGAGCGTTCTCCAGGCCAGGAATCTGATCGAGCCAACCTCGCAGCATCCGAGCCCGCTCCAGGTCGTCAGAGGCTTCAACGGCCTTCCGTAGCTCGGCGATCGGCAAGGCTCCGGCGATCCGCGTCGCCTTGGATCTGGCCAGGGAAACCTCGGCTTGATTCAAGAGCGTGCCGGTCGTGCCCGAAGCGAGCAAGTTCGTCCGGTCCTGACGATGAGACAGCCCCAGGGCGTGACCGAGTTCGTGGGCGGTGACGCGGGGGATCGGCTCGTCAATACCGCCAGGGACCGTCCGCAAGGCCGAGGTCTCTTGAACCAGGGCGAAGTCGTCGCCAAAATACACGCCGTTGACCGGGAACTCGTGCAGATAGTAAACGTGCAGGCCCTCAAAGCGGCGACTCTCGATCGGCAAGAGAAGTTGATACAAGCCCAGCGGGAGCCTTCGGCGAGGCTCAAGATCACGGTAGGCGCGGAACCAGAGCGGCAAGGCCGCTTGTTCGCGCACGATCGATTCCAAGCCGAAATGGATGCCGGCGACATGCCAGATCGTGTTGACTCTCCCGATGATTCGCTCAAGGTCAGCGTCGGTCAGATGGCAATCGATCTCCGGAAGATCGTCAGCCAATAAGACGTGAACGCGCAAAGGAATCACGATGAATTGGTCAAAAGAGGGCGGTTCGGTCACGTCGGCGGTCTGAGCTGGCGAGGCGGCCAGCGCAAGCAGCACAAGCGCCCTGGAAAGATGCGATGGTAGGGACATGACGGGCTTGGCCTTTCGGAAAGATTCAGGCAATTACGCGGACGGCGCGGGTTCGGATGTCGCTCACTCAAGAAATCATGGCCGAAGTACCGATGAGACTCAAGGCGTTGCCGCCCCTTGGTCGAGAGAGCACGTGAACAGCCCAGAGGCTGGCCGTTGACCGTTCCCACCGCCGAAGGGTAGGGGCGACAATGCGATCTCAGGCAACGAGGGAACTCGCGACGCCGGGCCGATCGAATGGCCCCTTTTTTTGCGGATTTCTCCCCCAGTCGGGCGCATTTTGAAGGAGACGGAACGGATGTCCGTAGTCAGCAAGGACGGAGCCAGTGACCCGGCAGCCCGGATCGCGATCGTCAGCTCTCCCCGGTCCGGCAATACCTGGTTGCGCGGCATGCTCTCGCGGGTCTTCGGCCTGCAAGAGTTCGCCATCCACACCCCCGAGGAACTCGACTGGGACCACGCACCCCAACGCTGCGTGGTCCAGATCCACTGGATGCGCACCGAACCGTTCACCACGCTCCTGGAACAACACGGCTTCCAGGTAGTGACCCTGGCGCGTCACCCCTTGGACGTGCTCCTGTCCGCCTTGAACTACAACTCCTATATGCACCTCGACAAGGCTTGCCTCCAGGGGCCGTCGTGCCCGGCCTGCGCGATCCTGGAAGCCAAACCGCGCGATCCTGCGTTCCTGGACTACTGTTGCACCGGGGAAGGCCCCTTGATCCTGTCTCACAGCCCTGATTGGTGGTCGGCCCCTGGAGTCCATCGGGTCCGTTACGAGGCATTGGTCCAGAAACCTCACGAGACCTTGGGAGCTCTTGTGGCCGATCTGGGGCTGGACGCCCGCAAGTCTATTGACGAGGCGGTCGCGGATTACGACATGAAGAGCCTTCGCAGCGTCCGTGAGGTCACGCATTACCACTACTGGCAAGGCCGGCCGGGACACTGGCGCACCATGCTCCCAGCCGCCGAGGCCCGCCAGATCGCAGCGACGCACACCGAGGTCTTCAACACCCTGGGCTATCTCTGCGACCCGGACGAGTCATTGACCAACTTACAGGCCGACCTGAACTGGTTCCAGGTTCAGCACGCGGCGATGCGCAAGCACCTCAATGATGAACGGAACAAGCACGAGGCGACCTGCCGCGACCTCGCCGACGCTCGGGCCTGGATCGCTTCGGCCAAACAGATCAAGGAACAGGCCGAGACTCCGCCAGTCATCGCGGATTCTGAGATCGGGTCGAATCGAAGCTGGCAAGTTCACTCGGCGTTGTCAACGGTCTTCCGGCGAATTGCCAGGCAAACTTTGCCAAGCGACGGTTCGAGCGCGTCGGCTATGAGTTCAAGGCACTCAGCTTGACAGGCCAGCTCATGATTACGAAGGGATTCGGGATCGACCCCCCGTTTATGACTTCGGACCCTGTTCGCCAGACCATTTTCCCACGACCCGAGCCGCGTCCGGGGTTGCGTCTCAAATCCTGAGACAACCGCGAGCGGCGTCGAGTTCGGACCCGATCCGTCAGCGAGCAGACACCTTGGAGCAGTGAGGCGTCAGGGAGTCCTTGACGACCTCGCCCCCTTTCATGACGAAGGGGACGTGTTCGAGAATGCTC
>JBDTIR010000586.1:0-1773 GCA_039936275.1 Isosphaeraceae bacterium
AGGCGACCCGAAAGCGAGCGCCGACGTCGCCGCGCTCGGGGCTCTGTCGCAGGCCGTTTTCGGAGAGACCAGCCCCTTGTACAGGTCGCTCGTCCTCGACAAGCAAACCGCCGTCGTCCTGATGGCCGAGGCCGAGGAGAAACGCGATCCAAGCCTCTTCCGGGTGCTCGCCCGCGTTCGCTCGGCCGACGCCTTGACCGAGGTCCGCACTCAGATTGAATCGGCCCTGACCGAGGCCGCCGAGCAATCGATTGACGCCAAACGGCTCGACGCGATCAAAGCGCATCTACGTTATGAATTCGCGGCGTCGCTCCAGAGCCCAGACGCCGTGGCCATGGCCGTCGGCCATTCGATCGCCATCACCGGGCGGCCCGACGCTATGAACGACCTCTACGCCGCCTACGACCGCCTCACGCCCAGCGACCTTCAGCGCGTCGCCAAAACCTATTTTCAACCGTCAAACCGGACGTTGGTGATCCTTGAGTCGGAGACCAAACCATGATGATCCGTCCAACCGTCCCCGTCGTCCTCGCCTTGCTCGTCCCCGGGTTCGCCCTCGCGGCCGATCCCGTCACGCCCCCGGCGACCACCTACTTGCCGTCGGCGTCGAGCCCCCTGGTGGCCTTGCGGGTCGTCCTGAGGGTCGGCTCGCAAGACGACCCCAAGGGCAAGGAAGGCTTGGCCGCCTTGACCGCCTCGTTAGTCTCGGAAGGCGGTACCAAAGACCTCGCGTATGAACAGGTGCTCGAACGGTTCTACCCGATGGCCGCCTCGCTCGAAGGGGCCTGCCGCAAGGAAGTCACCGTCTTCTCCGGCGTCGTCCATCGTGACAATTTGTCCGAGTATGAACATCTGATGACCCAGATGATCTCGAACCCTCGATTCGCGCAAGAGGACTTTGAGCGGTTGCGTTCCCAGACGGTCGACTACCTGACCAAGACCCTGCGCGGCGGCAATGACGAGGAGCTGGGCAAGTGGGCGCTTCAGCTCATGCTCTACCCGAGCGACCACCCTTACGGCCATGTGGACGAGGGAACGGTGCAAGGCTTGAAGTCAATCACGTTGGATGATGTGAAGGCGTTCCACAAGTCGCATTATATTCAAGCCTCGCTTCAACTTGGCGTAGCAGGCGGGGCCGATGAGGCGTTCACCGCCAAGCTGAGGACCGACCTCAACGCCTTGCCCGAGGCCGGCGCGACATTCCCCGACTTGCCTAAAGTGACGCCGCCCAAAGGTCTGGACGTCCGGATCATCGCCAAGCCCGCTGACGCGACTGCGATCTCGATCGGGTTTCCGATCAATATCAACCGGCATGACGATGATTTTTATGCGTTGGCCGTGGCCAATTCGTACCTGGGCGAACACCGGACGTTCAACGGCAAATTGATGCAAGACCTGCGCGGTAAGCGGGGTTTGAATTATGGCGATTACTCGTATATTGAAGATTTCATCCAGGAAGGCGGCAGCACCTTCCCGGTGCCCAACAACCCGCGCCGGCAGCAGTATTTCTCGATCTGGATCCGCCCGGTGCCGCACGACAAGGCCGCCTTCGCCCTGCGGGCCGCACTCTGGGAACGCGACCGCCTGGTTCGTGACGGCATGAGCGAGGACGACTTCGAGACAACTCGTTCTTACCTCTTGAACTACAGTAAACTTTGGGTCCAGACGCTCCCCAGACGGCTCGGCTACGCGATGGACGGTGCCTTTTACGGTCGTGACGACATTGTCACCGAACTGGCCCGCCGCTTGCCCAAACTGACCGTTGAGGCGGTC
>JBDTIR010000587.1:0-2468 GCA_039936275.1 Isosphaeraceae bacterium
GACGGATGGACCCAGCTTGCCAGGGCGATCAAGATCGGGGCCGTCCAGCACGCCCGTTCCGGCCTTGCCAAGGTTTCCGCCAGGGCGATCCAGCCCAAGGCCAGGGCGATCAGGCGATCCAGCAGCATCGGCTCGAACAGGTGGTTCGTGCCAATGTTCCCCGCCTTCGCCGTCACGATCAGGGCCAACGCCAAAACGCCGACCCGTCCCCCACCTTCAGGCCAGACCGACCTGGCCAGGCGGTCGATCCCGACGCAGGTCAAGGCAAACGTCAACGCATAAAGGAACGCCAACGCCGCCGAAAGCCCAACCACGCGACTGATTCCATCCAGCAAGGCCAGGTAACCCGCGTGAGGATTGAAGGTCGCGAAGGCGTGAACAAATGGATCATCTGCGTAGAGTGCCGGGTCTTGCTGATGGAGCAGCAAAGGGAGCCGATACGCCTGATCGCCGTCGCGGCTGTGGTAGCCGTGGCAGGTTAAATAGACGCCGAAGAGGACCAGGAACGCGAACCAAGGGGTAGGACCTGGAACGTTTTGATTACCAGGATCATCCATGTTGACGGAACCCCCAAAGCCTCAAGCCGTCCCCAGAAGGGTGGGCGGCCAGGTCGTTCGGGGGAGTCTGACGGGCGATCGGCGATCGGTCAACGCGACTTGGCCGGTTCGCCCGGGTTGAGCGCCTCATCGAGCCGTCGCAGTTCTTGATCAAGTTGGCGCAGGAACTCGGGCGAGCCCGGATCAAGCGCTGCACTGGCCTTGGGCGAGAGGGACAGAGTCTTCGGGTGGCCTGTGGCTCTGGCCGACCGCGCTGGGGGGGTCGCCGGGTCGGGGGCGTCGGCGTCTGCCGTCTCGGCGGCGGTTGCGTCGTTCTCGGTCGGGGCATCGGTCCAGAGCCCTCGACGGCGCACATGGGCGACGAACGATTGCACGGGGGCTGACGCCCAGATCCGATCGGCGGGGTGGTACTGATGGGTCCAGACCAAGGCTTGCGAGGTCTGAATTTGCTCAGAAACGACGTCCCCGGCCTTGACGTACTTCGGCGCATGCTTCGCCAATGCGGCGGCAAGAAACGTGGCCACCAGGGCCGCTTTGAGACCGCCGAACAGGAACCCCACCCCCTGGTCCCCTCGGTTCGGTTCCGGTTCGGCATACGATCGGCGGCGGTACGCCTTGAGAATCCCCTTGCCCAATCCGCCAATCACCAGGGCCGCGATCACCGCCGCGCACCACCAAAGCAGTTTATCGAGCAATTCCGGCCGGATGCCCGGGAAGTGCTCCTGCGCATGAGGGCGGGCGAAGTCTCGGATCGGGTCAGCCAGGTAGACCGACGACAGCAGGGCCGTCAGGCCAATCACCTGGAGAAAAAACCCTTTGAACCATCCCCTGACCGCGCCGATCAGGATCAGGACGCCCAGGGTCACGTCAACTCCCATTGGATCCGAACCCCTTCCCGGTGCGCCTTGCTTTCTTTGGAATTGGAACGACCCTACTGATCAAGTTCGTTGGCCGACGATCGATCTTGGTGGAATTCAGCCCACCGTATCAAAATCGATCGGCCCCGCACTTACTCCTCCTTGAGCGAACCACCCAAAACCCGGGATTCCCTTCTCTTTTGATTCGAGCCGGGAAATCGAAGGCCCTCGTTCTGGACTGCCGAGCGATCGCCTTACCGATCCGCCACCTTATTCTATCCTATTCTTCCAACACTTGGGCGTCATCCTGATCACCGCCTTTTTTATCGTTGTCCGCCTCCTTCCCACCTCGGAACCGACTGCCAAAATGGCAGTCGGGTTCGCTCGGCGTCGTGGGCAGAATGGTGCACTAGACCGTGCCGTCGCCGTCCTCGCCGAAGAGGTGTTGGGTTCGCTCGGCGTCGTGGGCAGAATGGTGCACCTCGCTTACGCTTCGGGCTTGGAAACCCGTTGCGTGAGCGAGGGATCTTCTTCGAGACTGAGCCGTGAGGCCATCACGACTGACAAAATAGCAGGTGGGTTCCTCAGAAACTGGCGGAAGCGGATGGCGGATTGAGTGAACTAACCGGACTGGGCCGACGGTGGGCTTTCGTGATTGCACGCCATCATTTTCATCGGCCAAAGTGCCGCGCAGCAGCATGGTCGTTCGATGCCGGAAGAGTGGTGGAAGGAATACCGATTGCTTCCCCGAGCGAAGGTTCCAAAGACGGTTTGGAATCCGCCGCCCATCGCTTAATCGAAATCACTCGCTCTCAACAGCCCACCCGCCGCGACATCCTCGACTGGCTCCAGGTTCAGCACGAGGTCACGAAGCCGACGACCAAACTCCGCGCCTTGATCGGGCTGGATTCGGACGGGTTCCTCAGAAAATGGCGGCCTCGCTCACGCGTCGGGTTTCAATCCCGTAAGATAGTCGCCCCACGCTCACGCGTCCGGCATCGAAACCCGACGCGTGAGCGAGGATCTTCTTCGGAGTGAGTCGTGAAGCCATCAC
>JBDTIR010000588.1:0-4335 GCA_039936275.1 Isosphaeraceae bacterium
GTCAAGGACGGGGCCTTGCCCGAGGGTCTGAAACCCGGGGACAAGGTGGCGGGAACCTTGCGGATCACGGGCGAGGATTCCGAGGTGGTGGAACTGCGGGTCACGGAACGGGCCCCCGAGGCTGATCCGGAACCCGTCCTGCTTTCGAGCGACGTTCCCCCCCTTCAGCCCGGAGAGGAGGTTCCGGATTTCACGTTGACGACGCAAGAGGGGAAGACCTTGAGCCTGTCCGACCTGCGCGGCAAGGTCGTGGTGTTGACGTTTGTCTACACTCGCTGCCCGTTACCCGACGTCTGTCCGCTGATGGACCGAAAATTCCGTGATCTGGCCGATGCGATCAACGTCTTGCCTGGTTGGTCCGACCGGGTCCGCCTGCTCTCGGTGAGCTTTGATCCCGAGCATGACACGCCGGAGGTCCTGGCCAAGCACGCCCGGTTCAGAGGGGCGACGCCGCCGCTCTGGACCTTCGCCGTCGCTTCCCATGAAGAGCTTTCCAAGGTCGCGGCCCCCTTGGGCCTGATGTATGCTCCCATGAAGACGGAAGTCGTCCACAACCTGAGCACCTCGATCATCGGTCCCGACGGACGATTGGTGCTCAAGGAAACGGGCTTAAAGGAAGGTCGGGCCTGGACGACTGGAGAATTCCTCAAAGCCATCAAGCCGATTCTTCCTCCTTTGCGCAAGTAAATCCTTGGCAAGCCGCGTCGTTCCACTTTGCGCAAGTCAATCTTTGAATTGCCGATTGTGGAAACATGTTTATTTTTAAAAAAGATGCAATATGGCTTGATGACCGCCCCTTGACTTCCAGAAACATCGGCCATCGGGATTAAGAATCGAAGAAAGATGTTGTTAACTTCCAAAGCCGTGATATATTGGGCCTCGATCAGATTTGAATGAACCCGGTCAATGGGTCGAGGACCCATTGACCGGGAACCAGCAAGGTCGGGCGCTTTGAGTGGCCCGGCAAAAGGGACTGGACCGCGTGAGTCCTCTCTCTTTTCCGGAGATTCACCCCAAGGCGTCTCGAGGCGGCCTCATCCTTTGGCGACGTTCGCCTTGCGGAGGCCAGCGCCTCGGGGATTCGAGGAGGTCTTGAGAGATGGCAATTGTGAAGCCGACGACCGTCAAGCCCGCCGCCGCGCCGAAGCCCAATGTCGGCAAGCCGAAGTCCTCCAATGAATCCGATCAGCGCCTCCGCCTGGCCAAGCGTGGGGCGATCCTGCTGAAGCACGTCAGCGATGCGACCCGTCTCCAGGTCATCCTGACCCTGGCCGAAGGCGAGCGTCATGTCGGCGCGCTGTGTGCGGAACTCGGCCAGAGCCAGCCGGCGGTAAGCCACCACCTGGCCCTGCTTCGCCACGGCGGAATCATCGCGCCTCGTCGCCAGGGCAAGAACAATTTCTACAGCCTGACCGAGACCGGCGAAGAACTCGCCAGTGTCGTCAAAAGCCTGATGAGCTGAGCTTCGAGTCCTTCCGCCGCTTGGTCCTTTGTCAAACGGACCTCTGAGTAAATCGTTCCAAGGTTCGCTGTGTTGACAAAGGACCAAGGTGAATTCAGGGCAAAATGCGGCGGCCGACCGCCGTGTTCAGGTCGAGCATGGCGCGGCGGTGCCGGATCAAGGCACCGAGGGCCTGGCGGACCACATCGTTGGAACTCTTGATGTCATTGAGGTAAATCAGCGGATCGCGCTGGCCTTTTTCATATTGCAGGCGGTACAAGGACAGTGATTGCTCGGCCCTGGGGATCAAGCTGGTCAGGATCCGATCGACCGCCTGTCGAGAGACGGAGTACTCGGACGCCGCCTGCTGGACTTCGGTAGCGACCATGCGCTCCAGGTTCGCCAATTCGGTCTGGGTCTGGGCGACGTTGAGGTGGGCCCGCTGGATGTTCCCCTGGTTGCGGTTGTAGATCGGCAGGGGGACCGTCACGCCGATGGCCCAGGACGTGGTGCTCTTGGTGCCGTAAGGCGTGTTGTCCTGAAAAGTGTATGGCTGATAGAGCACGTAGACGTCGGAAAGCCGATTGGCCTCCGCGAGCTTTACATCGGCTGACGCTCGCTGGATGCCAAGCCGAAAGGCGATCACGTCGGGGCGGGCCGCAAGCGCCAGGCCGATGAGCTCCTCCGTCGGGGGTGGATTGCCGGTCTGGTTGCGAATGGTCCCCCGGATCTGGAGCGACGACGACTCGGTCGGTGGCAGGTTCAGGATGGTGGCCAGGTTCTGATGCGCCCTGCGCTCGGCCAGCTCGAAGTCCGCGACGGCGATCCTGGCCGATTCGACCTGGATGCGGGCGGTGTTGGCTTCGGCCTGCATGATCGCGTTCTCGCGAAGGCGAACGTCGACCTTGGCGGCCAGGTCTTCCAGGCCGGCCACCGCCGCGTTGGCGGCACGGAGGTTCTCGCGGGCGTTCAGCACGTCAACCCACAAGGTATACAGGTTGTCGATCTGCACCCGCACGGCGTCTTGATACTGCGCCTGCAAGACCCGCTTGGCCTGGGTGGCGACCGCGGTCCTCGCGATCCGCTTGCGGGTGACATCCAGGGGATAGGTGATGTTCAGGTCATACTGCAACGGGCCGCCAGGCCTGGTGCGTGAGTATTGACCGTAAGGGATGAGCTGGCTGTCGGCGTAGATCAAGGGGTTGGCCCGAAGACTGGCGGTGAGGATGTCAGCCTCGGCCTGGGGGATCTCGTAGAATTTGCCGCGGAGGTCAAGGTTGGCGTGGACCATTTGATCGATGGCCTGGTCGAGCGTCATGCCGCCAGGCGGGCCTTCGTCCTCTTCACGAGGGAGTTTTAACAGGCCGTACTGCGGCACCTCAGCCGGCTCAAGGACGGGGACGCGGCCGATCACGCCGTGGTCTAGAAGTGCCGGCGCCTGACCTGGCATCGTAGCTGACTGAGGCACGCGAGGGACCGACGGGCCGATCCGACCGCCGAGCATCTGATCGTTGGTCCCCGGACTGCTGAAAATCTGCCCACCCGCGCCCGGCGATCTTCCCAGCGACGAGTTCTCGCTGCCTGGACTCAGTGCAGTCGGTTCATCCGGGATCTCCGGCCCCTGGGCCAGGGTCTCGCGAGGCGTCGACAGCCCCCCGACCAGCACCAGCACCAAACTCCAAGGGACAATGAATCGGTTCATGTCGGGCGGCTCCTCCTGAACCTCGGTTCTCCAGGGCGGCCTCTCCTTCGCCGGGGTCGAACCCAGGCGTAGTCGCCCAATCAAGACCTTGACCAGCCTCCTTTATCGACGACCCGCCGCGCCCCTGGTGAACCCTTCGGCAGCCGCTCTCACGGCTTATTGCCGTGCAATGGCTACAATCCACAAAGTCAAGCCGGTCCTCACAATCCTTTCTATTAAAAGGACGGCCGATTTCCTTGGCAAGCGGCCCGCGCTCCGATTACACTACCGCGAAGGGGCCGACGCCCGGCCTACCTTCGGCTCGCGGGCCGGGACGTTGGAAGGGGACTGATTATCATGTTCACGATTGGCGATGGAACAATGCGGACCTGCGCGGGTGTAACCCGTCGCGACTTCCTTCGAGTGGGTGCCTTGGGGACGATGGGCCTAACCTTGGCTGACCTGGAGGCCTCGGGGGCTTCACCTGGACGCGGCGACCGGGCCGTGATCCTCTTGATGCTCGTTGGCGGTCCGAGCCAGTTCGAGACGTTTGATCCCAAGCCCGCCGCGCCCGCGGAAATCCGAGGGCCGTTCGGCTCGATCAGTACGAGTGTGCCGGGCGTCCGCCTGGGTGAGCACCTGCCGCGCCTGGCTCGTCGGATGGACCGGATGACCCTGATCCGTTCGCTCCACCACGACGCCTCGCCCATCCATGAGACCGGCCACCAACTGATCCAGACCGGCCACCTGAGCCGTGACGGTCACGATCATCCGCACGTTGGCTCCGTCGCCGCACGGATGTTGGGTGCGAAGAACGACCTACCGCCGTTCGTGATGGTCCCCGGACCGATCGGCAACACGGGGGTCGGGATCTCTCACGGCCAGTCGGCCGGCCCCTTGGGTCGCGCCTTCGATCCGTTCCAG
This sequence comes from Isosphaeraceae bacterium, assembly GCA_039936275.1. Taxonomy (GTDB): domain Bacteria; phylum Planctomycetota; class Planctomycetia; order Isosphaerales; family Isosphaeraceae; genus JBDTIR01. The sequence goes on from JBDTIR010000588.1 coordinate 4,047, forward strand.
GTCGCCGCTGATCCCGCGTCGAGCGGCTACGACTCCCGGGTGGTACTTGATCGCGCCCGGCGATTTCTCGACGAGTCGGCCGCGCCCTTGGACGCTCCGACCCTGTGCCTGACCGACCGAATCTTGGCCCGACCGAACCGATCCGCGTTCGATCTCGACGCCGAGCCCGAGGCCGTTCGCGACCAGTACGGCCGCAACACGTTCGGCCAGAGTTGCTTGCTGGCCCGCCGCCTGGTCGAGTCGGGGGTCCGCCTGGTGACGGTCAACATGTTTGAGACCGTCTTCAACC
>JBDTIR010000589.1:0-5660 GCA_039936275.1 Isosphaeraceae bacterium
GTGTCATACAGAGCGAGACGAACGTCGGGCAAGCGCGAGTCGCGCGGGGCCTTGCGCGGGAGTCGTTCGATGAGGGGAGCGAGGTCGTAGCCGAGGAAGCCGATCAGGCCCCCTTGAAACGGGCCAAGCGCGGGGTCGGGCGTCTCGGCTGGATCGGCCAGGCCGAACCGCTTCAGCAGCCGTTCCAGGGCGGCCAGGGGGTCGACGCCTGAGCGGTCTTCGGTGGCCGACTGGAGCCGCCAACGGTGGTCGGTCGCCTGGAAGACGAGCCCGGGTCGGGCCGTCAAGATGCTCCAACGGCCCGCCTCGCCAAACCCGGGGCCGCTCTCCAGCAAGGCTGGCACTGGCATGGAACCGATCAACAGGGCGAGCCGGTCTTCGGGCAGGTCAAGCGGGACGTGAACAGACAAAGGCCGGACGGTCGCCAAAGCGGATCACCTTCCAAAACGAGTCCCGAACGGGGCATCCTTCCCGGCCCCGTTCGGCATAGAATCCATTAGAGCCCGGTCAGGCCCTTTGCGCCAATTCGACCCGGGCGGTCCCGTTTGTCTTGCTTCGAGCCCCGAAAGGAACCTCAAGCCATGATCCGCTCTCCACTTGGACTTCGGATCAACCCTAAAGGCGACCGATCACCTCGCGACCAGCTTCAAGAGGCCGCCAAGATCGGTGCCAAAGGGGTTATCCTTGACGCCGTGGGCGACCTGGCCCCTGACCGACTCTCAGAGACCGGCCGTCGCGAGATCCGGCACCTCTTGCGAACGACCGAGCTGACCTTGATCGGCCTCGGCTTGCCGACCCGTCGAGCGTTCGACACCGACGATCAGCTTGAGGCCCGCCTGGCCCGCGCCGACCGGGCTTTCGCCCTGGCCTTTGAACTGGGTGCCAGATTGGTCTTGGCCAGAGTCGGAACCTTGCCGTCAGAGGCGGACGCCAGCCGGCTTGAGGTCTTCACCAGGGCCGTCGGCGACCTTGCCCGCCGTGCCGACCATCGCGGGGTCCGCCTGACCATCGAGACCAACGCCGAGCCTGGCGGACCTTTGCGGACCTTCCTCGACGGCTTCAACACCCCCAGCCTGGCCGTCAGTCTCGACCCCCTGGCCTTGATCTTCGCGGGACAAGACCCCAACGCCACGACCAGGGCCCTGGCCCCGTTGGTCGCCCACGTCTACGCCAACGAGGCCACCTCCGGCGGGCGAACCTCGGGGGCGGTTGACTGGGCGGAGTATCTGGGAACCCTGGAAGAGATTGACTACCGGGGGTTCCTGACCGTCTGGCCCGACCCCAGCCTCGAGCCGTCGGCCGTCTTCGCCCGGATGGTCGAGCGGTTCAAGCCGTTCTGACGTCCAGGAACGGCCCCCGCCGAACGCTTGCCGGACCTCCAGGCTTGCGGCTAGGATGGGGCCGTCAACCAACCGGGTTCCGCTCGTTTCGGGAATTTCCGAAGATCGTGATAACGATCCGCACGCCGTGACGTATATGCAACCGGGTTCAAGAATCATTCTTTATTGAGGACGTTTCCCGCAATGACCTTGCCGGCTACTGAGACCACCCGGGTTCCCCTCACGCCCAGAGAGCGCCGGGTGCTCGGCGTGCTGGTCGAGAAGCAGAAGACAACGCCGGAAGGCTATCCGCTGTCGCTCAAGGCTCTGGTGACAGGCTGCAACCAGAAGTCGGCCCGAGACCCGGTGACGAACTACGACGACGACGACGTTGAAGAAACGCTCGACGGATTACGGAAAAAAGGAGCGGCGGTCGTGGTCGAAGGGTCGGGCCGGGTGGTTCGCTACAAGCATACCTTGTACGACTGGCTGGACCTGAAAGGCAAAGGCGCCGCGATGGCGGTCCTGGCCGAACTCATGCTCCGAGGCCCCCAGACCGAGGGCGACCTGCGCGGCCGTGCCAACCGGATGGACCCGATTCCCGACCTGGCTTCGCTCCAGGCAATCCTTGACGTCCTATCCGAGCAAGGCCTGGTGATTTACCTCTCGCCCCCCGGGCAAAAACGCGGGGTGGTCGTGACCCACGGCCTCTATCCAACCCAGGAACTGGCCAGGGTCCGCAACGACTTCGCCAATGCTCCAGTCGTGGCCGAGGACGTCGAGCGGCCGTCCCGATCGGCCTCGACGACCGCGTCGGCCTCGTCCGGCTGGACGGAGGAAGCCGTCGCCTTACGGGCCGAGTTGGAAGCACTGCGTCAGATGGTCCAGGCACTCGGCGACGAAGTGCGGGCCCTCAAATCAGCACTGGGGGCTTGAATGATGGAAGACGACGTGATTGACGAATCAAACCCCGAAGATCATGCGCCGGTGGCGGAACCTGCCGTTCCGACAATCGTCCTGAGTTCGTTGATTCCTTATGACGGCGAGGAGCCGCCGCCCGCCCTGGGCGACACCGACGCCCTGGCCGTCTGGGCGGTCGTCTCGACTCCCTGGCATCCCGCCTTGCTGGCCAGGCTTGCCGACTTACCCCGGATCGAGCCGCTTGATTCTCCTTACACTCCAGGTCCGGACGAAGTCCGGATCGTCCCAGCCGGAATGATCAGCCGCTTGCCGTCCGAATATCCAGCCGGAGCGGACAACGTCGGCGTCATCGAAGGAGACGTTGATCGTCTGCGCCTGGCTCGTCGCCTGCTCGACCGGATCGACCCCGGGGCGACGCTTGACGAACCCCTGGACCCGATCGTCCTGGACTTCTTCGCGCTCGGCACGGCCCGCTGGATGCTTCGCAATCTAACCGTGGCGATGGGCCACCCGGACAACCTTGATCTCTCCAGTCTGACCCGCGAAACCCTCGCCGGCGCGAACGCCTGGCGCGCCGGCGATCACGCCGCGGCAACCAACCGCTTGCGCGCGGCCTTCGAACTGCTGACCCAGGCCAGGGAGCGGTTCTACCCGGTTGACGCCTACGTTGTTGACCTCTGCTTGCTTGACCCGAACACCCCGCCCGAAGGGTTCGCCTCCTTGTTCGAGGCACGCGCTCCGTTCACCTTGCTCGCCCCGGCCAAAGCGATCGAGGCCCTTGCCGAACGTGCTCCCGACCACGTCGTCGCCTTGCTCAAAGCGATCGACGAAGGTTGGGCCGACGTCGCCGGCGGCGCCTATACCGAGGTGGACGAGCCGCTTCTCCCCTGGGAATCAATCTTCTGGCAGTTCCGCAAAGGCAGCGCGGTCTACTGCCACCACCTCGAAGGGCGGGACGTCGAAACCCTGGCGCGGCGGCGGTTCGGGCTCTATCCCCAGTTGCCTCAGATCGCGAAGCGGTTAGGCTACCGCTTCGCGCTCCACCTTGGGTTCGACGCGGGCAAGTTCCCGATCCCTCCCGAAGCCAAGCGACTCTGGGAAAGCCCGGACGGCTCCTACCTGGAAACCCTGACCCGCCCCCCCATGGCGGCTGATCGCCCCTCGCAAGGGATGATGCTCCCCTGGCGTTTGGCCAAATCGATGAAAGATGATCACGTCGCCACCTTACCCCTGGTCCACTGGCCGACCCCCGTGGCCTCCTGGTTCACCGACCTGCGCCGGGTGGCCGCCTACTCGCCGGTCCTGGCCCGCTGGGTGACCCTGGGTGATTATTTCAGTATGACCGATCGCCCGTTTGAGGCGTATCGCCCTGAGGTTGACGACTATATCACGCCCTATCTGGCTCAAGCGGTCGCCCGCCGCGACCCGTCGCCCATTTCCGGTCGGGTCGATCATGCCCGCCTCCGCGCCCGGTTTGACGGCTTGAACTGGATGAAGGCGGTCGCCTTGACCTTGACGATCGCGGGACCGGAGTCGGACCAGGCCGAGAGTCAAACCGACCCTTGCTCTGAAGGGGACGGCCAGGGTGAGGGCGATTCACCTCCCCAAACCCCGCTGGAAGAGGTCCTGGAAACCGGTCGGTTTGTCGAGGCCCGCACCGAACTTGACCGCTGGGAACCGGCATGGACCCGAGCGCTGGCCAGGGGGATTGTCGGGACGACCGAGACGGGGCGGCCGGGCTACTTGGTGCTGAATCCCCTCGGGATCGCACGCAAGGCGGTCGTGCTCTTGCCTGACGCGGCGGCCGACCTGCGTCCCGAAGGACCGTTGCTCGTGGCCCAGTTCACCGACGAAGGGGTCTGGGCCGTCGTCGATCTGCCCGCGTTCGGCTATGCCTGGGTGCCTCGGCAGACCGAACCGGGGGCCGCGCCCGCGGCGGCCGGCGCACTCTCCGGTCGTGAGCAAATCTTGCGGAACGAGACGCTTGAAGTCGAGATCAACAAGGACACCGGCGGCATCCGCTCGTTCCGCGTCTCAGGCGAACCGACGGCCAGAATGGGCCAGCAACTGGTCATCGCCGGGCTCGTTGGTCCCGACGGCCAACCAGCCTCGTCGAAGATGCTGGCCGAGGGGTTCGAGATCGAATACGGCGGCCCGGCCCTGGTGCAGGCGGTTTCCCGAGGGGTGATCGTCGATCCTCGTGACGACCGCCCGCTCGCCAGGTTCCGCCAGCGGTTCCGGCTCTGGAGCGGCCGGCCAGTGCTTGATCTGGAAATCACGTTGACCGATCTTGATTCGGCATGGCTGGATCAGATCGCCTCGGCGGACCCCTGGAACCACTTTCTGGCCTGTCGTTGGGCCTGGCCGGACTCGAATTCGATGCTCCAGCGGACCTGCCTGCTCGCGCCCGAAGTGACCCGGGCCGACCATCCCGAGACGCCCGACGCCATCGACGTCTCGACTCGTCGCCACCGAACGGCCCTGCTCTTCGGCGGCCTGGCTCACCACCGCCGCCACGGCGAGCGGATGCTTGACACGCTCCTGATCGCCGGCCGCGAGTCGGCCCGCCAGTTCCGTCTTGGCGTCGGCCCCGACCTGGATCATCCCTTCCACGCCTCGCTTGACATGAACGCCCCCGCCCTGGTCGTTCCGGTCGAAAGCGGCCCGCCGGGCGCCGGCGCTGTCGGCTGGTTCTTCAAGCTCGATCACAAGGCGATCGCCGTCACCCGCGTCGAGGTCATCCCCGAGTCCGAAGGACGCGGCCGTGGCATCATCTTCCACCTGGTCGAGACCGCAGGCCACGCGGCGCGCTGCCGCCTCCGCCTGGTCCACGACCCCGACTGGGCCCACCAGACCGACCTGCAAGGCGACCTCATTGTTGATTTAACCGTCGAGCATGACGCGGTCCTGATCGACATGACGCCTCATGAAATGATGCAAGTGGAAGTGATTTTTCGATAGGAGGTTTTCCTTCGAACGGTTCCCGTAGTCGCTCCGTAATTCATGGGCCCTCTGAACGTCCCGGCGCGTCGGCGTGCTCCACACGCCCAGAAACGCCTGGTGTCATCGGCCCGGGTTTCGGATACTCTAGAGGTAGCTCCGTTCATTCCGACATCGGTGGACCGAACGTGTGGAAGAAACACTGCCACCGCATGTCGCTACCTATCCAATAGATCATGTCTATAAACATTTGGAAAAATTTCATGGTATTGTGACCTATGTTGCGAGCAATCGGTTGCACAGAATCAAAGAGGAGAATCGGCTACCGGCCGATTTTGAGCTGTATTTCGATATCACGGGGAACGTCTTTCGCGCCGACGACAGGACCTATCTTGGGAGCCTGACTTCCGGTGGAAAGTCACGGGGAGAAGCCTAATGTCAGGAGCCATGAAGCCGAACAAGAAATATCAGCACATTTAT
>JBDTIR010000590.1:0-17427 GCA_039936275.1 Isosphaeraceae bacterium
GAAGACTCGACCCACCCTATAAGGAAGCCTTGGGACTGCCCTCCTTCTCAGTGGGGTTCGGCTACCGTTATGCGGCGGACGGCGAGTTAGAAAACGAACCAGGCGCCGGGAGTCTGATTGTTGTAGGCGGACGGCCCACCTGAGCCGCGCTGCCGCCAAACTCGATCGACCAGGTCCGGGCGCTGGATTCGCCAGTCATTTGATTGATGAGATCTGGATTTTATCGGTTTTTGTTTGCGAATGGTGGTACGCGCCGGCTAGGATGCTCCTCGTTAGCCACGAGATGGACCGTTCAGTACGCGCTTCATCGCTCGTGGCTCGGATTGAGTTGGCTTATCCGTAACGAGGGACCGGACGATGGTCATCCGTGGCGCGCTGAAGAAAGATCAGTTCGGGTTCTCGATGCCGGCGAACGCCCCGTTGTATCCGAGGCCGCCGTATGTTTACCAAAATGCGACATTGATGATCTTCAAGTACGTCACCGATGGGAAAACAGCGGCGCAACTGGTTCCCGAGGCGCTGGAGCTTGCCCACCCGCCGACTGCTGGTTTGGTCTTCGCGTCGTATCCGTCAAGCAGCCTGGGGCCTTATGACGAGGTCGTCCAGTTCGTCGATGTGGTCTATCAGAAGCAAAAGTTCCAGTATGCCGCCCATCTGTATGTGACCAGCGACGCCGCGATGGCCTCAGGCCGAGAGATGGGCGGTTATCCCAAGAAGATGGCCAAGATCGACTTTCTTCCCGGTTCGGCCGTCACCGCAATCATGGAACGGCCCGCTGGTTTAAGGATCTGCACCGGCACGATGCGGCCGGAGGTTCCGGTTTCGGTGCCGATGCCCATGAACCTGGATTATCTGACCTTGCGGATCATCCCCAGCCCCGAGCGAGACGCGCCGCCGACGGTGGCCGAATTGCTTCAGACTCGCTGGTCGATCACTTCGGGCGAGGTCTGGACCGGGCCTGGCTCTTGCCAACTGACCGGCGCTTCAGCGCTCGATCCGCTCCATCAGGTTCCCGTGGTGCGGCCGATTGTCTGCGAACTGATCCGTGGAGAGCTGCGCGTGGATCCGAACGAGCATCCCCAGTCTACTCCGGTTTGATCCGATCTTTCATTCCCGACCGAAATCGAGAGATCGGCGTCGGACCTGTTGCGAACTGTCTCGCGGAGTGCAAGAATGGGCGTTCACGACCATTCAACCGCGAGCGTTGTCGACGTGGGCGCGCAGTGGACCCCCAAATGGATCGGGAGGAATGCCGTTGGTGTGCCTCGTCCGGTTCCGGTGACCGGTCGGGACCGACCACGGACGTCAGATGAATCTCAACGCACATGATTCGTTTAACGGTCCTGAACGATTTGCCATCCGCCGCCAGCTTGGCGCCGGAGGGATGGGGGTCGTTTACGAAGCGTTCGACTGCGAGCGGAACCAGCGCGTTGCGTTGAAAACTGTCCAGCGCCTTGACGGCCTGATGCTCTATCGGTTCAAAAACGAGTTTCGGTCTCTGTCTGACCTGGTCCATCCCAATCTGGTCAGGCTCTACGAACTCTTTTCTGACGGCGACCTCTGGTTCTTCACGATGGAACTGGTCGAAGGGGTCAACTTCCTCGAGTTCGTCTGCCCATCGCAGGCGCTTCCTGAGGATGATCCGCTCGGTCCGTCCGGTTCGATCGACGCCAATGCGCTCACCCTGAGTGAGTTCCCGACCGAACCGTCTCAAGTTGAGGTTAGAGAAGCGGCGCACGAGGTTCCCCCAGACGGTTCACTCGACTGGCTTCAGGCCACGGCGGCTGGAAGCACGAGCATGACGGCGACGGAAGCCGGCTCAACATTTGATTGGCGGTCGAACGATCATGGCGCATTCCTTGATCCCACATCCGTTGCGCCCCATTCCGGTGAGCCGACCGAACCTGTCGAGCCTGGCGAGCCTCCGCAGCGCGTGCCCCAGCGGTCCAGCAAGTCGCGACCGCACCTTGTGCGGCTCAGAGCGGCGCTCCGGCAAATGGCCGAGGTGCTCAGCGAGTTACATGTGCAAGGACTACTGCATCGCGACATCAAGCCCTCCAATGTGCTTGTGACACGTCGAGGGCGGGTCGTCTTGCTCGATTTTGGACTATCCACCGTACTGCAAAGTCAGCACGACCCCAAGACGACCGGAGGGCACATCGTCGGCACGGTTTCGTACATGGCCCCTGAGCAAGCGGCAGGACTGCCCTTGACCCCCGCCAGCGACTGGTACGCCGTGGGCGCGATGCTCTACCGGGCCCTGACCGGCCGCTTGCCGTTCCATGGCAAGCCGCTCGACGTGCTTCTGGCCAAGCAAGGGGCCGAGCCGCCGCCGCCCTCGACGCTGGCGCCGGACGTTCCCGAAGACCTCGACGCGCTTTGCGTGGCTTTGCTTCGCCGATCCCCCGAGGACCGGCCTTCTGGTGAAGAGATCTTGCGCCGCCTGGGAGCCGCGCCGATCGACACGGTTCGACCGGGTCCACAACAAGGGCGACTGTTCGTGGGGCGCGAATCTCAGCTCGCGGCCCTGGGTGAGGCGTTCGAGGAGGTCTGCCGCGGCCGGACCCTGACCATGTTTGTTCATGGACGTTCGGGCGCCGGCAAGAGCGCGCTCTTACAGCGGTTTCTTGACGGCTTGAATGAGCGTGGAGACGCGGTCGTTCTGGCAGGGCGTTGCTACGAACAGGAATCGGTGGCCTACAAGGCGCTCGACACCCTGATTGACGCACTCAGCCGCTATCTCCGCCGCCTCTCCAGACCCGAGGCCGACGCGCTCTTACCCCGCGACGTGCAAGCCCTGGCGCGGGTCTTCCCCGTGCTTCGCAGAGTCGAAGCGGTCGCCGAGGCCCCGCGTCGGCCGCACGAAGTCCCCGATCAACAGGAACTCCGCCGCCGAGCGTTCGACGCCTTGCGCGAGCTTCTGGCCAGGATCGGCGACCGCAAACCGTTGGTTCTGTACATTGACGACCTGCAATGGGGCGATCTCGACAGCGCGACCTTGCTTTCGGGCCTGCTTCGCCCGCCCGATCCACCGGTTCTCTTACTCATCTGCTCGTACCGGAGCGAGTACGCGACCGTCAGTCCCAACCTGCGCATGCTTCTGGCCCCGACCGACACAGGTCTGGCACAGGAGGACCGCCGCGAGGTCGCCGTCGAACCTTTGACCCCTCGTGAAGCATGCGAGCTGGCCCTGGCTTTAATCGGTGTTGACGACCCGACGGCGCAGATCCTGGCCACAATGGTCGCTCGGGAGGCAGGAGGAAACCCTTACTTCGTCTACGAGCTGGTTCAATACCTCAAGGAAGGGGGCGAGCTCAACGAGAGCCTGGCGATCTCGGGCGATATCAGTCTCGACGAGGTCCTCTGGCGACGAATTCAGCACCTGCCAACCCAGTCGTGCGACCTTTTGGAGATCCTGTCCGTCGCTGGTCAGCCGATCCGCCAGGCCACGGCCTGCAGGGCCGCTGGCCTCGGGGCTGAAGGATTCTCCGACCTGGCCGTCTTGCGGGCAAATCACCTGATCCGAGGCACCGGCGTGGGATCGCTCGACGACGTCGAAACGTACCACGACCGGATCCGTGAAACGGTCCTTCGCCACCTTCCGCCCGATCGCCGCCAAGCTTGGAGCCGCAACCTTTCTCGCGAGCTTGAGGCGTCGGGAAATGCCGATCCGGAAACCTTGGCCGTTCACTTCGAGGCTGCCAACGACGCCAACAAGGCAGGCCACTATTTTGGCCTCGCGGCCAATCGGGCCGCAGACGCCCTGGCCTTCAATCGGGCCGCCAAGCTCTACCGCCACGCCCTCGAATTGCGCCCTGCCGGTGATACCGAGGGCCGTCGCCTGCGCATCGGGCTCGGCGACGCTCTGGCTAACGCGGGTCGAGGCGTCGAAGCCGCGCACGCCTACCAGGAAGCCGCCATTGGCGCGGCCCAGGGGGAACTGCTCGAACTCCAGCGCAGGGCAGGCTACCAGTTCCTCGTCTGCGGCCATATCGACGCCGGGCTCGACGCCTTTCGCGACATTCTTGACCGCGTGGGCATGAGACTGCCGCGCACCCCCAGGCGCGCCTTGCTGCGTCTCCTGATCAGCAGGGCGAGGCTTCGGCTTCGAGGGCTCGGCTTCCTGGAACGCAACGCCGAACGGGTCGCGCCCGCGGCCTTGGAATTGATCGACATCTCAAGGTCCGTCGCGGTCGGGATCTCCGTGGTTGATGTGATCCGAGGGTCCGATTACCAGACCCGCAATCTCTTACTCGCCCTCCAGGCCGGCGAGCCCTACCGGATTGCCCTGGCGCTCGGTTGGGAAGCGGTCCACTCCGCCTGTCAAGGGCGTCCGACCCATCGCCGCACCTCTCGGTTGAGTGCGTCGGCCGTCGCCTTGGCCCAACAGATCGACCATCCGCACGCCGTGGGCATGGCCACACTCTCCTCGGGGGCCGCCGGTTACCTGGAAGGACGGTTCCTCGACGGGATGAAGCTCGTGAACTGCGCCGAGACGATCCTGCACGAGCAGTGTACCGGCGTGGTCTGGGAACTGGACACGGCCCGGATCTTCGGCCTCTGGGCTCTGTTTTACCTCGGCCGGATCGCCGAGTTGCGGACTCGCGGCCGACATGTGTTTCGGGAGGCAAGGAGCCGGGGGGATCGCTACCTGGAGGCCACGCTCGGTCCTTACGTCGGCTCAATAATCCGCCTCGCCGACGACGACGTCAAAGGCTCTCGCCAGGTCGCGCGTGACACGCTCGGCCAATGGTCCCAGCAAGGATTTCACATTCAGCACCTTTGTTTCTATTATGGCAGCTTGTATACAGACTTATATGCTAATGACGCCGCAGGCGCCTGGGCGCGGACCCTGGCCACCGCGCCGGAGTTGAAAGGGTCGCTCTTGCTTCGGATTCAGCACGTCCGGGTTGACGTCCTCCAGCATGCCGGCCGTTGCGCCGTGGCCGCGGCAGTCTCGTCGAACGACCGGAGCACGCTCTTGCGTCGCGCGGAGGTCAGCGCCCGTCGGCTTAACCGTGAGCGAGTCCCCTGGGGGACCGCGATGGCCGGCTTGATTCGCGCTGGAAGCGCCTCGGTTCGTGGCGACCTCGATCGAGCCGCTCGTCTTCTGAACGAGGCCGTCCTCAAGGCCGAGGCCTCAGACGTGGGCCTGTTCGCGGCCTCGGGTCGCCGCCATCTTGGCTGTTTACTCGGTGGTGACGAAGGGCGCGCCCTGATCGAGCGGGCCGATTCCTGGATGACCGACCAGTCCATCCGCGATCCCGCCCGCATGGCCGCCGCGATGGTCCCTGGATTCCCCGAACGCTGAGGAATGATCTCAATAGGCGAGTGGGGGACGTCAGTCCCCTGTCCGATGTCTGATAACCGCCACGGACAGGGAGCTGACGCTCGCCGGAAGAGTGCGAATTGAGCTCAGGAACCTGTTTCCGAAGGCTGGGCGCGGACGATCGTTGAATTCTGATCCAGGTCGCGTGCATTCGTGATCGGTCCGACTTGCCAGTCTGATCAAACCGAACCACGAGGCCGTCCGAAAATCGTCCAGGGATCAGGGATCGGCCCGTTGCTCAGGTGCGGTCGTTCGCGTACAGTGAGCGATGGTTGGACCTCGCCCGCTCTTGGGTGAAGGCCGCACGACCTTTTCGCGTGCCGAGACCCCCGCCATGAGCCTGGAGACCGCCGTCCGATCGGTCGGCGCCGCCGACGTCGGACCCGATCACACGTTGACCCCCCTGCCGGCGCACTGGCGCTCTCTAGCCAGGGCGTTGGTCCATCAGGTCCGAACGCGGCCCCGCCAGGTCGCCATGGTCGATAGCACCGGGGTTTCCCTGACCTATGGCGCGACCTTCATGCGCGCCTTGGCCCTGGGTCGGGCCCTGTCGCGCGAACTCGGCCCCGAGCCTTATGTGGGCGTAATGCTTCCGCCCACGGTTCCTGCGGCCGTCGTGAACATCGCCCTGACCTTGATGGGCAAAATCCCCATCAACCTGAATTACACGGCCAGCCAAACCTTGCTCAATGCCTCGATCGAGCAAGCCAAGATCGCCCGCGTCTTGACCTCCCATCGCGTCCTTGACAAGTTCAAGCTCCAGACCAAAGGAACCTTGCTCCTTGAGGAGATGCCGAAAAAGGTCACAATCCTCGACAAGGCCAGGGCCGCGACCATCGCCAAGGTTGTCCCCATCGCCGCGCTCGGCGCGGTGTTGCCAGGATTGCGCAACGACCAACTCGACGACACGGCAACCATCATTTTCACCTCGGGCTCGACGGGTGATCCCAAAGGGGTCGTGCTCTCGAACCGCAACATCCTTTCGAACATTCACGCGATCGACACCCATCTCCATCTTCATCCCAGCGAAGTGGTTCTGGGGGTGCTGCCGCTGTTTCATTCGATGGGGTTTACCGTCACACTCTGGACGGTGCTCTGCCTGGGCAAGACGTCGGTGTTCCACTTCAATCCGCTTGACGCCAGGATCATCGGTACCCTCTGCCAGACGCACAAGGTCAGCCTCCTGATCGGGACGCCGACGTTCATGAGAGCGTACCTGAGCCGTTGTGCCCCTGAGCAGTTCGCCACGACCAACCGGGTAATCCTGGGGGCCGAGAAACTCAAACCCGGCCTGGCCAATGAGATCCGAGAGACCTTGGGTATCGAGCCCCTGGAGGGCTACGGCTGCACGGAACTCTCGCCGGTGGTCTCGGTGAACGTCGATCATGAACGGACAACCCCCGATGGGCGATCGGTCCCCGGCAACCGGATCGGGACGGTGGGGATGCCCCTGCCCGGCACCTCGGTGCGCACCGTCGATCCCGAGACCGGCGACGTCTTGCCAAGAGGGACCGAAGGGCTCGTCGAGGTCAAGGGGCCTCAGGTCATGGTCGGCTACCTCGACCGCCCCGACGCCACGGCCAAGGCGATCCGCGACGGCTGGTATTCCACAGGCGACCTGGGCATGCTCGACGCCGACGGGTTTCTGACCATCACCGACCGTTTGAGCCGATTCTCGAAGATCGGAGGCGAGATGGTGCCGCACCTGGGCGTGGAATCGGCGATCATGCAGGCCGCCGGGGTTGACGAAACCTGCCTGGCGGTCACATCGTTACCCGACGTCAAACGTGGCGAGCGCCTGGTTGTGTTGTACACGGACCTCCACGCGCCTCCCGACGAGATTTACCAGCGGCTTACCGCCGGCCCTTTGCCGAAGCTCTGGATTCCCTCGGCCGAGGCGTTCGTTCAGGTCGAGGCCTTGCCAGTGCTCGGAACCGGCAAACTCGATCTGCGCCAACTGCGTCAGATCGCTCGGGAGCGGTTGGATGCGTGAACCAGCCGCCGCTTGTTCCATCAGCCCAAGGGCGTCTGGGCCACGCGCGGCGGTTGCAACGAGGGGGAAGACACCCGCTCCGGAGTCTCGGATGACTGTCATCCTGCGCGTGACTGAAGGGCCGCACCAGGGCCAGGAATATGTTTTCGACCGCCACGACACCTTCGTCGTCGGCCGCTCGCCGCAGGTCCATCTGCCCGTTCCCGACGACCGCTCGCTGTCTCGCGAGCACTTCCTGATCGAGATCAACCCGCCGAGCTGCTTCCTCAAGGACATGGGCAGCACCAACGGCACGAAGGTCAACGGCGTCAAGGTGGCCGAGACCCGACTCCACGACGGCGACGTGATCTCCGCGGGCAAATGCGCCTTTCAGATCCAGGTGTCTAACACGCGCAACGCTCTGCCCAAGGTCCATTGCCGCGCCTGCGGACGTGAGGCAACCAATGACGTAACCGTTGCCGCCCGCCCGGGCGACCGCGCGATCGACTGGTTCTGCGAACCTTGCCGCGAACACCGCCGCAAGCTGCCCAACGCGGCCCCCGGCTACTGGATCGAGCGCCGGCTCGGCGGCGGAGGCATGGGCGAAGTCTTCCTGGCCCGCGAACTCGCCCTCGACCGCCTGGTGGCGATCAAGATGATGATCCCGACCATCGCCACGGGTGAGAACGCCAAGCTGCGGTTCCGTCGCGAAATGGACGTACTCAAAGACCTGCGACATCCGAACATCGTCGCCTTCTACGATATGTACGAAGAAGACGGCCAGTATCAACTGGTCATGGAGTACGTCGAAGGCCAGGACGCCCGAGTCTGGCTCTCCGCACAACCCGCCCCGTTGACCGTGGGGATGACCGCCTGGATCGGGGTGCAACTGCTCTCGGCCCTGGAACACGCCCACGGCCGCGGCTATGTCCATCGCGATATCAGACCGTCCAACCTGCTGGTGACTGGTCCCGAAGCGAAGCCCGTCATCAAACTCTCAGACTTCGGCCTGGCCAAGCGACTTGACGAAGCCGGGTTTACCGGCCTGACCCATCAAGGAGACATCGGCGGCTCGGTCGGATTCATCTCTCCGGATCATATCCGCGACTTCCGTGGAGCCCGAGAGCCTGCGGACCTGTACAGCGCCGGGGCCACGCTCTATTATTTGATCTCAGGGAAGTACCCGTTCCTCGATTTCAATCCGAACCGGGCCAACGCCTACGCGATCATCCTTGAGCACCCATCGGTGCCCCTCCGAGTCCACCGCCCCGACGTCCCCGAAGGCTTCGAGCGAGTGCTCCGCAAGGCCCTGGAAAAACAACCCGGGGGCCGCTGGAAATCGGCATCGGCGATGTCGGACGCCCTGCGGCCGTTCCTGGATAGGTCGGAATGATGCCTCGACCACGACTCTCAGGCCGTCGCCTGACACGCTGGCTTCATGACAAAACCGACCTGGCCGCCCTGCTCCGGCTTTTCCCGGGCGACCGCGACCGTCTGGACTGGCAGGCCCACCGCGCCCTGGCCGACGGCCGGGCCAACGATGCGGAACGCCTTTTCGGACTCCGAGCGCAACTCTGGCCCCGTGACCAAGGGCTGGCGAAGTTAGGTCAAGGAGTCTGCCGCCAGGCGTCCGGCGACCTCGACAACGCGGAAAGGGCCTATCGCGAGTGCCTGGCCGTTGAGCCTGCCAACGTCTTCGCCCTGGTCAACCTGGCCGAAGTTCATCTACTTCGCCAGCGCCCTGGCGACGCCGAGGCCAATCTGAACGCGGCCGTGACCGCACTTGACCCCAAAGGAGGTCCGACCGGCCTCCGCCAGAGAATCGACCGTTTGCGTCAACTTGTCGTGACGTGTGAATGCATCTCCCCAAAATCGCAATAAGACAGGTCGGTTCGAGAATAGATCGTCGCGACTCGGACGGTCTCTGGTGGGCAAACCGCGAACCCGAAGCAACGTGGGTCTCGTCGCCGGCGCGCCGATTTGCTACGATCTCGCTTGTGTGATGATCGCAAAGGGCCGACTCGGCGAAGGAGACGACACGCTTTGGAACGTCTGGGCACCGTGGCAATCATCGGGGTCGGCTTGATCGGGGGCTCGATTGGCCAGAGTTTGCGCGCGCGGAAGCTGGCCAGCCGGGTCGTTGGCGTCGGCCGTGACCAGGCGAAACTCGACAAGGCCCAGCGGCTCGGCGCGATCGACCTGGCGACGACCGATCCAGCCAGAGGCGTGGCCGAGGCCGAAGTCGTGGTGGTCTGTACCCCCGTGACCCGGATCGCCGTTGACGTCCGCCAGGCCGCCGCGCACGGACCAAATGGCGTGCTTGTGACTGACGCCGGCAGCACCAAGGCCGCGATCGTCGCGGCGATCGAAGCCGACGTCCGGGCGCGCAACCTGTTCGTCGCCGCGCACCCGATCGCAGGCTCTGAACGCTCAGGCGTCGAACACGCCCGCGCCGACCTGTTCGACGGCCGCGCCTGCGTGCTCACTCCTGGCGAATCCACACCCCCTGACCTTCTCATCCGGGCCCGGTCGTTCTGGCAAAGCCTCGGCTGTCGAATCACCGAGATGACTCCCGAGGCGCACGACGCCGCCCTGGCCTTGACCAGCCACTTTCCCCACGCTCTGGCCGCTGCTCTTGCAGGAATCGTCCCCACTTCGGCGCTTCCCCTGGCCGGAGGCGCGTATCGAGACGGCACCCGCGTCGCCGCGGCTGATCCGGTCCTCTGGGCAGGCATCCTGCTTGAGAACCAAGGCGCCGTCCTTGACGCCTGCGCGGCCTTCCGCGACCAGCTCGATACGTTTCACCAGGCGCTTTCGGATCGCGACGAACGGGCCCTCATCGCCTGGTGGGAGGCGGCCAGGGCCCGCCGGCTTCTGTTCGGGAACGACGGATCGTGAGCGCGATCCTGAAGTCACCTTGATCAACAATCTTACAAAGAAACACAAAATAATCGTATTGATATTTACCTTGTAATTTCGAATTTGAGACTTCGAATTTGAAATTGGGTTCCTTCTTGAAGCACTTATTGAATGTCAACGATCATGCTCTGGCACCTTCAAATTCAGCCAATTCCCGGCCAGATCGACCTTGAGGGGCGTCGGATCGAGTCTGACGCGAACGATCTTGGTCTGCCAGGCCCCTGGCGGATCGCGGCCAGTCGCGGGTTCCTCGTCGAAGGGGCGATCACGGCCGACGACATCCGGCAGGCCGCCGGATCGGTCCTGGCCGACCCCGTCACCGAGACCTTCGCCATCGTTCCGAGTGGTCAAGGCGATCTGACCGATCACCCGGGCACAATCGTTCACGTCTTG
The DNA here is from genome assembly GCA_039936275.1 of Isosphaeraceae bacterium. Classification (GTDB taxonomy): domain Bacteria; phylum Planctomycetota; class Planctomycetia; order Isosphaerales; family Isosphaeraceae; genus JBDTIR01. The sequence goes on from JBDTIR010000590.1 coordinate 10,614, forward strand.
CCCAAACCAGGAGTGACCGACCCCGAGGCGGAAAGCGCCCTGGCGATCTTGCGCGACCTGGGATTCTCCGTAAGCGACGTCCGCACGATCCGGACCTATCAGGTCGAAGGGCCCGCCGAAACCCTGCCCGGGCTGATCAGCCGCGTTCTGGCCAATGACGCCGTCGAGCAAGCCATTGTCGGCCGACTCGCGCTCGACCATCTGGGTCAAGGGCGTCCGTATCTCCTGCGCAAGATCGTGGTCCCCTTGCGCGGCATGGATGACGACGCCTTGATCCAGCTCAGTCGGTCGGGGCAACTCTCGCTCAGCCTGGCCGAAATGCGGACTATTCAAGAGCACTTCGCCGCCCTCGACCGCGACCCGACCGATTGCGAGCTGGAAACCCTGGCACAGACCTGGAGCGAACATTGCTCGCACAAGACCTTGCGGGGCCGTGTCGAATTCGAAGGGGACGTCATTGACAACCTCTTGAAGCAGACCATCTTCAAGGCGACCAAGGATCTTAACCTCGACTGGATGGTCAGCGTCTTTGAGGACAACGCCGGAATCGTCCGGTTCGACGAGCAGGTTGACGTCTGTTTTAAAGTCGAAACCCATAACCACCCGTCGGCGATCGACCCCTACGGCGGAGCCAACACCGGCCTCGGCGGGGTGATCCGAGACATCCTGGGCACTGGGCTCGGCGCCAAGCCGATCGCCAACACCGACGTCTTCTGCGTCGCGCCTCCCGACACGCCCGGCGACGCCTTGCCGCCCGGGGTGCTCCATCCCAAACGGGTCTTGAAGGGGATCGTCGCCGGAGTTCGCGATTACGGCAACCGGATGGGCATCCCGACGGTCAACGGCGCAGTTGTGGCTGATCCTGGCTACCTGGCGAACCCTTTGGTTTTCTGCGGCACTGTCGGCGTCATTCCTCGCGGGATGTCGGCCAAGCACGTTGAATCGGGCGACCGGATCGTCTCGATTGGCGGCAGGACAGGACGGGACGGCATTCACGGGGCCACCTTCAGCTCGATCGAACTGTCCAGCGATAGCGAGGACGTCTCCGGCGGCGCGGTACAGATCGGCAACGCGATTACCGAGAAGACCGTTCTTGATGTGATCCTTCAAGCACGCGACCGAGGACTCTTCCGCTCGATCACTGACTGCGGCGCCGGGGGCTTTAGCTCGGCCGTCGGCGAGATGGGGGCGGAACTGGGCGCGGAGGTTGATCTGGACAGGGCCCCTCTGAAATATGAAGGGCTCTCCTATACGGAAATCTGGATCTCCGAGGCCCAGGAACGCATGGTTTTGGCTGTGCCTCCAGAGTCCTGGCCGGAGTTGAAAGCGCTTTGCGATCGCGAGGCGGTCGAGGCGACCGACCTGGGCCGGTTCGTCGATTCCGGACGGCTCACCCTCCGTTATCAGGGAGAAATCGTCGGCGACCTCTCGATGGAGTTCCTTCATGAAGGTCGGCCGAAGGTCGTCCGTCAGGCGCGGTTCACCCCGCCAAAGCCAAGGCCCGACGCCTTGCCTGAGCCCGGCGACCGCACCGAGGACCTGCTGCGGGTGCTCGGCACCTGGGACGTTGCCAGCAAGGAATGGATCATCCGTCAATATGATCACGAGGTCCAGGGGCGTACGATCCTTAACCCGTTGGTCGGCGAGGCCGACGACGGCCCCGGGGACGCGGCGGTGATCTTGCCGGTGCGCGGGTCGACTCGAGGCTTGGCCGTCTCGTGCGGGATCAATCCGCGTTACGGCGTGCTTGATCCCTACGGGATGGCCGCCTGCGTCATTGACGAGGCTATCCGTAACGCTGTGGCCGTCGGTGCCGACCCCGACCGGATCGCCTTGCTTGACAACTTCTGCTGGGGAAATCCCGAGCGCCCCGAAACGCTTGGTTCGCTCGTGCTCGCGGCCAAGGCGTGTCACGACCTGTCCATTGCCTACCGCGCTCCGTTCATCTCAGGCAAGGATAGCCTTTATAATGAATATACACATGACGGAAAAAGTCTGGCGATCCCCCCCACGCTTTTGATCAGCGCGATGGGCCAGGTGCCCGACGTCCGATGTTGCGTGACCATGGACCTGAAGGAAGCAGGCAACGTGCTTTTCCTGGTCGGTCTGACCAGGGCCGAACTGGGCGGGTCAAGCTGGAACCAGATCAGGAATTCCGAAGGCGGCCGCGCCCCTCGCGTGGTCGATCCAGCAGCGAGCCTGGCCACGTTCCGCGCAGTCCACTCGGCGATTTCTAAAGGTCTGGTCCGGAGTTGCCACGACCTGAGCGAAGGAGGGCTCGCCGTCGCCCTGGCCGAGATGGCTTTTGCCGGCGGCCTTGGGGCCGACGTCTCGCTCAACGACGTTCCCAAAGGGGACGATGCGGCCCACAACGATATCCTCCTGTTTGCGGAATCCCCCTCCAGGTTCGTGCTGGAAGTTCGGCCCGAGCACGTCAACGACCTCCTCCCCCTGTTCAGCGACGCGCCGACGCCAGGGCGACTGGGCATGGTCGTCGCCGCCCCGTCGCCCCAACTGACCATCCGCGGCCTGGACGACGCCGTCGTTATTCAAAGCTCATTGGCCACCCTGAAAACCGCCTGGCAACGCCCTTTGAACGGTTAATCCGCAGTGGACAAACCCGTCTCCATCGCCAAGATCTGCGAGACATAAGAATAGGAGTACATCGTCGACGAACTTTGAAGTATAAGTAACATAAGCACAAGCAATAAAACAAATTCAAAAAAGGCTCATTAGATGCAAAGATTTGTCACGTTTGTAGATGGTTCCAATCTTGACGGCGTCCTGAAGCACCTCAATCTGCGTGTGGACGATTATGGGTCGTTTTATCGTCATGTCTATGAGCAGAGCGTGCAGTACTGGGGACGCACCTTCGCGGAGGGGTCGCCCTGGCCGCCGGCGCAGCATTCACGGATCTACTGGTATGTCGTGGGCAAGATGGATGAATGGGACCTGAGCGACTCTAAGGCCGAGGCCAGACTCCGGAGCCGGTTCGAACTCAACACCCGCTTGCGCGACAGTTATCTTGAAGACGTGGTGCGGCGCGTGCCCGAGTGTCCGCCAGACCGCCGGTTGGACGAGGCCTGGATGCTCTGTTTTGGAGAGACGCGCGACTGGTACGACGGTAAGCGGCGGGCCCTTGAGCGGAAGAAGCGGTTCTATCACGGCGTCCAGTCGGCGACCGATTTTGTCGAGATCCGCCAGGAAGGGCACTGGAAGGTGGACTTGCTGCACCACTCGCTCAATGAGAAGGGGCTCGACACGAGCCTTGCCGTGGACATGGTCGCCTTGCAAGACACCTATGATGTGGCGCTCTTGATTTCGGGAGACGCCGATGGCATCCCTGGAATCAACTACGTCAAGGGGCGGTCGAAGCACGTCGGCGTGATCGAGTTCCGCCGAGGCTCGCCGACGGATTTCCCGATGAAAGGGGCGTCGTCGCGGCTCAAGATCGCTGCCGACTTCGTCGTGCAGGTCTACGAGGCCGATCTGTTGCGTCGTAACCTGGCCTACCGGTCCGAAGCGGACTTCGGCCCGGTCTCGTCCTACATGCCCAACGAAAGTAGTTACTGAGGTCGAATCACTCATGTCCAAGCCACGCGCCATCATATTACGGGCGCCCGGGACCAACTGCGACGAAGAAACCTCCGCCGCCTGGACGGCCGCGGGCGCGGAGGCCGAGACCTGGCACGTCGGCCGGGTTCTGGAGACCCCGGACGCCCTGGACCGATTCCAGATCGTGACCATCCCTGGCGGCTTTTCTTATGGAGACGACCTGGGCGCCGGCCGGATCTTGGCCACTCGTCTGAAGACGACCTTTGGCGAGGCCCTACGCCGGTTTCACGACCGTGGCGGGCTGATCCTGGGGATCTGCAACGGGTTTCAGGTTCTGGTCAAGGCCGGGCTTTTGCCTGGAGGCGGCTGGACCTCGCCGGTGACGCTCACTCATAACGACTCAGGGTTGTTCGAGTCGCGCTGGGTCCGCCTTGCGCCGAAGTCCGGTCGTTCACCGTTCCTGGCCGATGACGACCTGTTGGAATTGCCCGTGGCCCACGGCGAAGGACGGTTCCTCACCGCCAACCCGGTTGATCTGGCGACCCTGGAGGCCAACGGTCAGATCATTCTTCGCTATGTTGACGAGCAAGGGCGGCCGACGCAAGACTATCCCGCGAACCCGAACGGCTCGCCGGGCGCGTTGGCCGGACTCTGCGACCCGACCGGCCGGATTTTCGGCCTGATGCCCCACCCCGAACGGCACATCGACTCTCGTCACCACCCTCGATGGACCCGATCCGAACCGAAATCCGAAGGAGACGGCCTGCGCCTCTTCCGCAACGCGGTCAAGTCGGTCCAGGGGTGAATGAAGTCGGTTTCCAAACGCGGGAACGGCCACGGCGTCAATCAGCGACGCCGTGGCGGGTTTTGGCACAATCGTCCCCTTTATTTGGAAGCGAGTCCCAAATAGAGGGGATGGATCAACCTTTGCAACCTTCGCTCAGAGGCCGGAGCCGAAGCTGCCTGCCTCGCGTTCGGAGGAGACGACGCCTTCGCTTGGTTGTTCCTTGCGAGCCGGAGTGTGAGGTCCGCGCAGGACCCCTTGCCCGCCTCGGGAGTGCTGGGTGTGGCTTCGAAGCGGGCCGCGACGCAGCGGGGGTTCGCCCGCGCCTTGCGCCGAGGGCGCGGCGGTCTCGTAGGGGTTGACTTCAAAATCGCCCCCGTCGATGTCGTCGTAGCGCGAGATGTAGCCGGGCATCTTGGAGCGTTCCAGCTCATCGGCGTAGGTCGCCAGGACGGCGGCCTGGATCTTCTCTCGGCAAGCCGAGTTGATCGGGTGAGCGATGTCGGCATGGAGCTTGGCGCGGCCGTCGGCATCGCGGAGAGCGCGGTTCTCGTCGAGCCGGCTGCCACACTGGTTGCAGAATCGGGACCGCAGGTGGTTCTTGGTGCTGCAGTGGTTGCAGCGGTCGGTCAGCTTGCGCGACGGCATGGCCACGAAGAAGCCTTTGGCCCCCTCAATGATCTTCAGATCACGGGTGACGAACATGTCGTCAAAGGTGATGCTGCAGAAGGCTTGCAACCGCTCGTTGCTGCCCGAGTTGTCTTCCATGAGCTTGATGCGAACTTCGGTGATCTCCACGGCCGGTACTCCTTTACGCGAGGTGGTCCTCAAGGTCCGCAGGTCACGACCCGGACCGTTCCTGGTCCGAGCGTTGCGAGTTGTCGAGCGGCGTGACCGGCCGCGTCGAAGTCACGGCAGAGCCCAAAATAGGCTGAGCCGCTCCCACTCATCAGGTGCCCGTCAAGTAACGAGCCAAGGGTTGTCAACGCCTTCCGGACCCGCACTAACGACGGTTCCAGGGTTTCGGCGACGGGCTGAAGCCGGTTGAACAGACTTCGCCCCAGGGCTTGCGTGTCGCCAAGGGCCAGCGCCTCAAGGACGGGCTCGATTGACCCGGGTCGATCGGGCGGCGTCAGTTGGCGATAGACGTTGGCGGTGCTCACCCCCTTCAAGGGACAGACCAGAACAAAGTGCAGCGGGGCTGTCAAGTGGACGTTTTGAACCTGTTCACCTCGCCCACGACAGACGGCGGCCGGGCCATGCCGGAAAAACGCCACGTCGCTACCGATTTCACCAGCCAGGGCGTCCAGGCGGTCTTCAGGAACCTTGAGGTTCCAGAGTTGATTCAGGGCGGCCAGGGTCGCCGCGGCGTCGCTCGACCCGCCCGCCAGGCCGGCTTGCGCCGGGATGGACTTGGACAGGGTGATTGTCGCCCCTCGACATCCGCCTACCTCGGCCTTCAGCCGCTCGGCCGCACGGACGACCAGGTTCTCGGACCCGGTCGGCAAGGTCGGATCGTCGCAACGGAGGGTAATCCGCCCCGAGGAATCGTCCTTGACGTGCAGGGTGTCGAACAGATCAACCGCGACCATGAGCGTCTCGATTTCGTGATAGCTGTCGGGTCGCTTCCCCAGGACCTCCAGAAACAGGTTGAGCTTCGCCGGTGCGAGGCATTCCACGCCATCGGCGAGGGATCGGATTCTCATCGGACCAGAACCCGATGCGAAACCGTCCCAGACAAGGCGACCCACGAGGTTGGTCCGAGGATTGGGGCAAGCTGTTGCTTCATCGTTCTCAAAGGTTCCTTAGAGCCGATTCCCGCTCTGGCGAGTCCCATTCCGCGTCCAGTCCCGTGCTGGCGAGTGGTTCTATCCCCATCGCGGAATCGTCGCAATAGGAATAATTTGCAAAATCATTCAAGACGTAAACCAGAAGGTGCGACGGACACGTCGGGTGGATTTCCGGCTGGCAATTTTCCGGTCCTCATGATCCTGCTGACCACCGGGCCGCCCTGCGTCGGAGGTCGCCGGCCTCAGCAGGCTGGCCGAGCGCTTCATGGCAGGCGATCAGGCCGTCAACCGCGTCAAAGAACGGTCGATTGGCCGCTCGGCCTCGGGGCAATCGGCCTTGAAAGTTCGGCGGCAGGGCCTTCATCACCAGCTCGAAGCCGTAGCCAAAGTGCCCGCGAGCCAACGTTGGGTCGTTCGATTCCTCCAGGGCGATCCGCCCCAGGGCGACATGGACCCAGATGTTGTCGCCGCACCCTTGAAGGGCGTAACGCAAGGCGTCGCGAGCCTCCTCCGGCTCGCCGGCCTCCCAGAGTTCAATCCCTTCTTGATAATCAGGCTCCAACTCCTCGACGCAACGAGGGTGGACCAGCTCAAAGTCGTTCCCTCCCACGCGCCGAAGGTTCACGCCCCCGGTCTTGCGCGGCGGATTCCCACCAGGGGGGCCGCCCCCTTGGCCGCCTTTTGG
>JBDTIR010000591.1:0-7210 GCA_039936275.1 Isosphaeraceae bacterium
GTTGGTTGCGCCGGTGGCCGGGGCCTTGGCGGCGGATTACGTCCGGAGCTGGGGCGTTTGGCGAGGTCCGAGGGCGGGGGTAAATTGGATCGGGATCGTGGCCTGGGCGGTCGGCGTGGTCGTGGGCTTCTTGCCGATGATTGGCAAGGTCGCCCAACTTGGCCCTTGGTCGCAAACGGAGCCGGCGGCGGTTCTGGCGTTTGGGGCAGCGTTCGTCGTGTATTTGGTCCTGGCATTGTTGGGGCTGGAACGGCCGACGATCGAGGTGGCGGCAGGTCAGGCGGAGGGGGCGGGACCGCCGGTCTGACGGCTGGATGGTTTTCCGGTCGGTGTTGACCAGTTGCGAAAACCGGCAATAATGCGCAAGGATGGAATCCCGCCTCGGCCACTGTTCTGTGCCAGCCGGACGCCTTGCCTCGCTTTGCTTTTGGGAACCTCAATGTCCGACGCCTCCGCTTTGACCGCGACCAAAGGGGTTCGATCCCGGACCTTCGCGGCCCTCGCCGATAGTCCAGACTACCGCCGCTTTTACCTTGGCCAGGGGGTCAGTCTGATCGGGACCTGGCTCCAGACGGCCGCCGTAAGTTGGGTCGTGTTTGACCTCACGCGCTCGGAGTCAATGCTGGGCGTGATCGACATGGCCGGGACCATGCCCGGCCTCCTGGTCGGCCTCTTCGCCGGTGTGATGGCTGACCGAGTCGCGCCTCGGGCGATGATCATGGGGATGCAGGCCTGTCAGATGGCCCTGGCCTTCTTGCTGGCACTTTTGGTGGGTTCAGGAAGTGTTCAGATCTGGCTCTTGGCGTTGCTTCTGGCCCTGACGCGGGTCTGCGTAACCTTCGAGATGCCCAGCAGGCAGGTTTTTCTCTATGAACTGGTCGGCCGTTCGGCATTGATGAACGCAATCGCCCTGAATTCAGGGCTGTTCAATGCATCCAGGGTGATCGGCCCGGCCCTTGCGGGGCTCTGCCTGGCGAAGTACGGCCAGACGGCCCCGTTCGTGCTCAACGGCGTCAGTTACCTGGCGGCGATTGCAGCCTTGATGACAATCAAGGCAGGTCGCCACGTCGATGTACAGGCCGCGAGCAGGTCCACGGGGGTGATGGGCGGGTTCGCCTACCTCAAGCGCGACGGCCATGTGCGGGGCCTGTTCCTGCTCATGGCCTTTTTTGGGATCATCGGAATGGGCTACGCAGCCTTGATTCCGGCCTATGCCCGGGTCGTGGTCCGCACCGGAGAACTCGGGTACAGCCTTCTGGTGTCGTGCGGCGGACTGGGTGCGACGGTCGGGGCCCTGACGATGGCGTCCGTGGGCGGCTTGGCTCGCAAAGAGATGCTCGTGCCGGCCGGCATGGCGATCTTCGGCCTCTCGCTGGCGGCGTCGGGAGTGGTCCCGGCCGCTTTGGGCGGTCGAGCGGCCTTGCCAATGGCAGCCGTCTGCCTGTTTGGTACGGGGTTTGGGGCCATCCTGGTGTTCGCGGCGCTCCAGACCTTGATCCAGATCGCCGTGCCCGACGACCTGCGCGGGCGGATCATGGGAATCTGGATGATCGCCTATTCCGGTTCGGTTCCGCTCGGTTCGCTCTGGGCGGGCCTGGTGGCGAAGCGGCACGGCGTGCCGATGGTCATGGAACTGTCGGCGGCCTTCTGCATCGCCACGACCCTGGTCATCATACCGTTCATCCTGTCGATGTCTTCCCCGGGGGCCAGTACGGCCAATCTTGGAGTCGGACGACTTCTGAGCGATTGATTCGGAACCGATAATAACCGATGGTGAATGACGATCAGAATGACGCGCCGGTAGGGCCGGGTGTGTTGGCCAAATCCACTTGGGTCGTTCCCGCAACGCGAAGCAATCCTTGGCTGATACCGTCGGTCCTCCCTGGCTGCGTTCAACGGTAAGGTCGTCACGTCGGCCTGTCCGGCCGGAGGTTATCAGGATGAGTCTTTCTGAACTGCTTCCGCAACTCCAGGCCCTCCCTCGTCCCGAGAAATGGCGGCTCACCCAACTGTTGGTCGCTGATCTCGCGAGCGAGGAGAGGACGCCCTCGATCGATTCTGATCATCCTTATCCGGTCTGGTCGCCCTATCATGCGTTTGATGCCGCGGAGGCGATGCTCAACGCCCTGAAGGCGGAGGCGGAAGACAAGCCCAAGTCCGGCGGAGGCGCCTGAGCTAAGAACCTACATAAAGACAACTCGAACAGATTTCTCAAGTGTAGGACAGCCGCTGTCGTCCCTCATCTGTGGCACCCTTTGAAAGTACCGGTGATGACCTCTCCACGAACGCCAGTCCGTCCGTCTTGGAATCGGACGGCACTGGAGCATTTGATCCGTGGAGGTTTTGTCAGGCGATCAGGGTTTGCGGACGGCGTTGACCCCGTCGCGGATGGTCGCGATGATGGCGTCCTCGACCTGATCGGACCAGGGGGCGGGCTGGCCGTAGGCGGCCATCGCGCCTCCGCCTTCGTAGCCGCCTTCCTTGAGGACGCGGAGCGAAGGGATGTAGGCCATCACGTCGTTGCAGTACGACGAGACCCAGGTGTGCGACGAGCCCAGGTTTCGCTTCAGGCGGTGAGCGTAGTCAACCACCACCTCACCGCCAAGCAAGATCCAGGTCGGCCCGTCGCCAAGCTGCCAGACCTCGATCGGGTAGACATAGGTCGTCGGAATTTTCTCGCCAGCGTCGAGGATTTCCAGGAACTTCTTGGCTCGGTTGGTGATCAAGAGGGTCTTTGACTGGGCCTCGGTCTCCCAGTGGGCGCGATCGGGGATCGTCCCGAAGGCCAGGTCGATCTCCTGGTAAGCGGTTCTCAAAGGGCCGGAAATCGGGCGAAGAGCGCCAGCAAGTACCCGTTCAACGGCATTAGAGAGTTGTTGACCGTAGTCCTCGGCCTGCTCGATCGTGCCTCGGGGCAGGGGGTTCTGGTCCGCGCCGCAGCCGGCGACGAACATCGCCTGGGCGCCTGGGTGGGCCTTCTCAAGGGCGATCTGTGCATAGCCGGCATAATCACCGCTAAACTTATTGAGGCTCAAGGTTGTGCAGTGGCATGCATAACCGCAAACGATGGCCTTGATTTTCTCGCCGCTCTCGACTCGCAAGACCGGGACGTCGTGATCGACCGGGCCTTGTTGCGCGAGTTGGTCGCGGAGTTCGACGGCCTTTGCCTGGTTGTTGCTACGGCGGTTGACGGCGAAGTCGGCCGTGCCGGTTTCCCAGGCCAACCGGGCGGGCTCGACGTTCTTGATCGCTTCACCGACGACGTTGACGATCGCATCGCGCAGGGTCTCGGCGTATTGCTCAATCCGATGGAGTTGCTCGGCGTCGAGCGGGTACATGGTGATCAGGTTTGTACCGACGACCGGGCCGCTGTGCGTGTGCGAGGTGGCCAGGGAGATTTGCCGGCGTTCAAGCTGGTATTTCTGCTTCAAGAGGTCGCGAATCTCGTCCGTGAGCGGCTGGGTAATGCCGCACGTGTCAAGCGTGACCAGGACGGCGCGTGCTCCCGCCGGGTCTTCCAAAACCAGGGCCTTGGCCCAAAGGTCGTGAAAGGCCCCTTCGGACGGCGAGGTCCGCGAAGCGTAGCCGGCCATCCACATTGGCGTTTTTGGGGTGATCGCCACCTTCGCCGTGCCCGCCTTCCAGCCCGCCGCCTGAGCAGGCGACGCCAAGAGGCAGTAGCCAAGGAACACGCCGCTACCGATCCACATCAAAAGTCTTGTCTTCATGCTCACTCCAGATCGGTTTGCTGATGATGAACAGGTCCAACTTATTCCGATCATAGTGGAGCGGTCGGTGTCATGCCAGCAAGGCGCGGGCCTTGGCCGGGATTTTTCCAATGGACTACATCAGGTTGCTGAGCATTGTCACATAAGCCATCACGAACGACACGACGACGAACAGGACGAAGCCGCCGAGGACGACCATGAGCAAGGGCTGGATCAGGCTGCCCAGGTTTTTGACCATGTAGGTGACTTGTTCCTCATAGTCGTCAGCCAGTTTGGCCAGGGTTTCGGGCATCTTGCCGGTCTCTTCGCCAGTGCCGATGATGGCGATCACGTCTGGGCTGAACCGGCGCGAGGCGTTGAGAGCGTCGCTCAATTCGCTCCCTTCAACGACGTTCACCCGAGCACCACGGACCACGCGGCGAAATGGGGTCAGATGAAGCACGTCGGCCGTCAGGTCGAGCGAGGTGCCCATGTCTACCCCCGCTTCGAGCAAAGTTGAGAGCGTGCGGGCGAACCGGGTCGTGTCGATCTTCCTGAGCAAGCTGCCCAGGACTGGGATGTAGAGGCACAACTCGTCGATCGCCGACTTGCCGGCGGGCGTTCGATAAGCCCTGAGCAAGAAGAAGACTGAGCCAACCAGGGCCAATGGGACGGCCCACCAACCGTAATGTTGCATGAACGCGCTGAAGCCGATCAAGATGCGCGTGGGCAAGGGGAACGAGGCCGGCCCTTTGTTGGACATCTCCTGCATCATTTCGAGCATCTTGGGCAGGACGAAGACGGTCAGGAGGCCAATCACCAAACTCGCGATTGACAGGACGACAACCGGGTAGATCATCGCCGAACGGGCCTGGCGCATCAGGCGTTGGCGGGCCTCATAGTGATTGGCGAGCATGCGCAAGGTCTCAGGGATGCCGCCCCTGGCCTCGGCCACGCGGACCATGCTGAGGAAGAGGGAATCAAAGACCTGTTGCTCGCGCGACATGGCCTCGCTGAGTGCGTCGCCTCGCCTGACGGCGAGTTGAAGCCTGCCGAGCACCGGGCCGAGCGCCGTCCTGGCGAACTGACGTTCGAGACTCGTCAGCGACTTGAGCAGATCAACCCCGGCCTCCTGGTAGGCCGCGAACTGCCTGCAAAACTTGGCCAGGTGCGCCGTGCTGATCGAGCCGAAAACGAAGCGTTCCAGACGCCCGGGGCCGCCGGTTTCCGGCAAGGCGCTATCCAGATCGTCCGCGCGTCTCTTCGGTTTGGAAGCGGCTTTGGCCGGCATCGGCTTCGACACGGCCGGCTGAAAGGTCTCGTCCCCTTCGCGGATTGAGCCTGGGGACGGCGGCGCGGCCGGACGCTTCGGGCCGGTTTTCGGCCCGGCCCGCTTGGGGAGGCGAGGTTCGTCGGGATCTCGGCTCATCGCTGCATCCCTTATTAATATATTAGTGCTTGTGTGATTAATCGTTGCTGCCAAAGACCCGTTTGCCGTCAAGATAGGTCGCCAGGGCTTGCGTATCGCGAATCTCAAGTTCCGGGCAGGTCAAAAGATCGCGGTCGATGACGACGAAGTCGGCCTGCTTGCCGGCTTCAAGGGAGCCGATCTTGTCTTCGAGGAACAGAAAATGGGCGTTGTTGATCGTGTAGAATTGAATCGCCTGCGCTCGGGTCAGGGCCTCTTCGGGGTGGAGTTGACCCTCGTAATCTTTCGCCCGCCGGCTGATCGCGACCCACATGCCCAGGAACGGATTGTATTGGTTGATCGACCGCAAGGAGCCGATCTTCTGCATATGATCAGACCCACCGCCAATAATGACCCCGGCTTCGAACAGGCTGTGCAAGGGTTGGAAGTATCGCAGGCGATCATAACCGAATTGAGCGGCGAGCGTTCTTGTGTCCAGGTAGAGCCAGTCCGGCTGGATGTCGATCAAGACCCCCAATCGCGCGGCCTGGTCGATCGCCTCGCGGCTCATGAAGTTCGAGTGCGTGATGCAAGGACGGGTCGGAGCGACCGGAATGGTTTTGTTGACCTCCTCATACGCATCGAGCAAGGTATGCACCGCGCCGTCGCCGACGCTATGGGCCGTGAACTGCAAGCCGGACTCGACCGCGGCCTTGACCATCGGCACCAGGCGCTCCTTGGGAATGAACAGGACGCCCCGATACTCGGGATCGTCGATCGAATAAATCTTGCTGACTCCCCAAGGCTTGCGCATATAGGCGCTGCCGGTGAGCATGCCGCCGTCGAGAAAGGTCTTGATCCCGACGATTCGAAGCATCGGCCCCCCGTGGCGGAGCGGGTGTTCGGCCACCTTGTGGATCGCCGCGACGAGCGCGTCGATCGGACCGAGATTGCCGACGGCGTGGGAGAGGCCGAGCCGAACCGTCAAGGCGTCGGCCTCAAGCAGACGTTCGTATCGCTTGATCGACGAATCGCCTGCATTGCGGTCGATGATGGCGGTAATTCCGACCGAGTTGTAATCGTGAAAGAGTTCGAGCAAGCGTCGGTCCTGGTCCTGATCGCTGGCTTTGCGTTCCGAGGACTTGGCTTTGACGTATCGGGTCAGGTTGCGGAGGATTCCGGTCGGCTCGCCCGTCTTGGGATCGGTCTCGACCTTGCCGGGCCCTTCGGGCTGGAAGTCTTTGTCAATCCCACTGAGTTTGAGCGCCAACGAGTTGAGCGACGCATCCGGCCCGGTCGAAAAGAGCACGGGGTTGTCCGGGGCGGCCTTGTCCAGCTCGTCCCTGGTCGGATAACGCTGTTCCTTGAGTCGAGTAATGAACACCTGACGGACCACGACCCAATTGCCCGCGCCGAGTACCTTGGCCCGACTTTGAACGTAATCCAGGACGTCCTGGATCGTGTCCATCTGGGGGACTGGATGATCGAATTCGGTCATGCTCGCGCCGGTCGGGTGCGTATGTGAGTCAATCAGGCCGGGCAAGACCATCTTCCCTTTGAGGTCGATCAGTGTCGTCTTTGGCCCCTTGGTCTTGAGCACGTCGGCATCCGAACCGACGCTCAGCAGGTGATCTCCTTTGACGGCCAGGGCCTGCCCGATCGAGAAGTCGCGGTCCACCGTGACGACCTTGCCGTTATGGAGGATCAGGTCCGCCTTATCGGCGCCCGGGGCCGCGCCACAAGTTCCCACGAACGCCAAGACCCCGGCAACGCACGCAGACACACGAGATATCAACATAATCAGGATGCTCCGGAGCGCACTGAGACGCCGATGGGACCCGGACGGACTGAGGTCGATTACCCTGCCGTCGCTCACTTGGATCATAACCGAGGCGTCTGGAGCGTGATACAGGCCAGGAGGGTGCGTTCACCGATTCTTGGGCGGCCCGCCGGAGGCGGTTGACATGGACCGTTCTGCTTGGATATGCTGGGCCACAGACGTTCAGTATATTTCTTGAGGGTCGAATTCATGCCTCATTCCAAACTCACCGCGCGGGATGTCGCTGACTACTTCCTCGCCAACGTGGATGAGGAA
>JBDTIR010000592.1:0-4468 GCA_039936275.1 Isosphaeraceae bacterium
ATACCTGAATTATGCGCTCAGCGTTATCACGTCGCGGGCATTGCCGGACGTTCGTGATGGACTTAAACCCGTTCAGCGACGCATCTTGTATGCGATGTGGAGTGATCTTCACATCACGGCCGATGGGCGATATATGAAGAGCGCGGCGGTCGTGGGCGAGGTGATGAAGAGCTATCACCCGCACGGCGACCAGTCGATCTATGATGCCCTCGTGCGGATGGCACAGCCGTTCAGCCTCCGCTACCCCTTGGTCGAAGGCTACGGCAACTTCGGCTCGATCGACGGCGACCCGCCCGCCGCGATGCGCTACACCGAATGTCGCCTGACGCCGATGGCGCAGGAGCTTTTGAGCGAACTGCGCGACCAGACCGTCAATTTCCGCCCGAATTACGCCTCGACGACCGACGAACCGGTCGTCTTGCCGGCGCAGTTTCCCAACTTGCTGGTCAACGGCGCGTCGGGGATCGCCGTCGGCATGGCGACGAACATACCGCCGCACAATCTCGGCGAGGTCGGTAAGGCGCTTTTGGCCTTGCTCGACAACAACCGAGACCTCCCCCTGGAACGGTTGCTCAAGTACATCCAGGGGCCAGACTTTCCCACCGGCGGGGTGATCCTCAACTCCCTTGACGAAATCCAGCGGATCTACGCGACCGGGCAGGGGTCGATCAAGCTCCGCGGTACCTCCGAGGCCGACCCCGAGAAGCCGAACCAGTGGCTGATTACCTCGATCCCCTACGGCATCGAAAAGGACGCTTTGGTCCAGCGGATCGGTGAACTGATCAGCAAAGGGCAGGTGCCGCAACTGACCAACGTCAAGGACCTGAGCACCGACGACGTCCGGATCGCCCTGGAATTACGCCCGGGGGCCAACGCCGAAGCCGCCCTGGCTTACTTGTACAAATACACCCCTTTGCAAACGAATTTCGGCGTCAACCTCACCTGCCTCTTGCCCGCCGAAGGGGCCGAGGTCGCCGTCCCCGCCCGGCTCGACCTGCGAAGCATGCTGCTTCACTTCCTGGACTTCCGCCTGGAGATTGTCACCCGCCGCTTGCGGCACGAACTTGAGAACCTGCGCCGACGGATTCACATCCTTGAAGGCTTCGCGATCGTCTTCAACAATCTTGACGAGGCGATCCGGATCATCCGCGAGAGCGACGGCAAGGCCGACGCCGCGCCCAAGCTGATCGCCCGGTTCACGCTCTCCGACGAGCAGGCCGACGCCATCCTGGAAACCAAGCTGTATCGCCTGGGTAAACTGGAAATCCAGGACATCCTTGCTGAACTGTCCGCGAAACGCGCGCGGGCCGAGGAACTCGAAGCCCTGCTCGCCGACGAACCGGCTCGCTGGGCAATCATCCGCGCTGAGTTGAAGGAGATCATCCGCGCCTACGCCGACCCGCGCCGGACCCGGATCGAAGGCCCGTCAGCGCCGGTCGAATATCATGAAGAAGACTACATTATTGATGAAGACGCCTGGGTCATCGTCACCCGGGCTGGCTGGATCAAGCGGCAGAAGTCGTTCGCCGACGTGGCCAGCATCCGCGTCCGGGACGACGACCGCGTCGGCTGGATCTACCGCAGCCGCGCCCGCCAAACCGTCACACTCCTGACCGACCGTGGGATCGCCTACACCTTGCGGGCCAACGACATCCCTTCGACCACCGGCCACGGCGAGCCGATTCAAAAGTTCTTCGCCCTGGAAGACAATGAACGCCTCGTCGGCGTCGTCTGCCACGACCCACGCTGCCTGCCAGACGTCTCCGCCGCGCCGAGCCTCTCGCCAACCCCGGTGCAACACACGTTCCTCAACGGCGACGGCCACGCCAACGACGAAAGTCAGGCCGCTCATCCGACCTTGCCGCCGCCTCCTTACGCCATCGCCCTCACGGCCGGCGGCAAATGCCTGCGGTTCGCCCTGGCCCCCTTGGCGGCCGTCTCGACCCGCAAAGGCCGCACCTTCTTGCGGCTTGATTCCACCTATAACGATGATCTGGTCGTCGGCGCCGAGGTCAGCGACGGCACCGAGAACGTTTGCCTGGCCACCCGGTTGGCCCGCGTCTTGATCTTCCCGGTCGCCGAGGCCAACATCGTCGCCGGCGCGGCCAAAGGGGTGGCGGCCGTCAAGCTCGACCCCAAAGACCGCGTGCTCGGCTTCGTCCTGGCCAACAAGAAACGCGAAGGCTTGCACGTCCGCACCAACCGAGGATCCACCCAGATCGTCAGAGCGACGAAGTACCCCGTCACCTCCCGAGGCGGCCGAGGCTACGGCATCCTTCAGCGCGGCTCTCTTGAGGCGATCCTCGTCGACGACGCCCAACCCGTGCCGCCTGTGGAACTAGTCGGCGAGTAAGATATGAATACGGACGGAGGAGTTCACGGCCATGGGCAAGAAATTCACAGTCAGCGATGGCAAGCTTGTGCTGGATCTCTGGCCGGCGGAGGAGGGTGGATATACCGTCACTTCGCCGCTCGATCCCGCGCTCATCACCGAAGCGGAGACCCTTGAAGAGGCGTTCGCAATGGCCTACGACGCACAGCAGTGCCTTGGAGAATCGCGGTCCAGATTGGCGAGCCAGATCCCAGAAGCAGCTCCACAATCCAAGGAACAAGCACCGGACGCGAGCAAGACCGTTGCACAACCTTCGCCAGCATCGTCATCGACAGTTCCGCCGATCAAACCGCCGAAGCGTAGCATGATCTTTGATAAATAAGGATCTCGATTGATGCGTGAATCGCGATGAAGCGCCAGGCGCTTGAACGTCATCTCCGAGACCATGGCTGCAGGTATGATCACCAAGGCGGACGGCATGAATGCTGGATCAACCCAGTCACTCAAGCGAAGGCCCCATTCCACGTCACAGAGAAATCAAGAGGGGAACAGTACGAGCGATCTGCCGACAACTTGGCCTACCCGTTCCTCCCGCTCCATAGCACTTCCTGATTTTTACACCCGGAGTCTTCTCGCGATGCCCCAAATATACACGGCCTGCGATGGGAAGCTGATGCTCATTCTCTGCCCCTCCGGAGATGGCTGGTACGGCGTCACCGCTCCGGACGACACCGAACTTGTCACACGCGCCAGATCGGTCGAAGAAGCGTTCGCTAACATTTATCGACAGCGTAAAGCGCTCATCAAGTCCCGAATACAGGCCGCGCAACCACAACCAGAGGCCGAGCCGAGAAGGAGGGATGAACGGTGATTCCTTCAATCAAACCCCCGGCCGCCGCGCCCGAAATCGATTACCCCGACTCGGACGGCCAACCTATGGGCGAAACCGGCTGGCACATCGCTGCCATTTTATACCTGTACGGAGCGCTCCGCGACCACTTCGCCCACCGCGACGACGTCTACGTCGCTGCCGACATGTTCTTGTATTATCAGGAAGGTCTCCCCAGCGCGGTCAAGGCCCCCGACTGCATGGTCATTTTCGGCGTGCCCAGCACGCCCGAACGTGGCTCGTTCAAGACCTGGGTCGAAGCCGCCGCGCCGACGGTGATCTTCGAAATCACCTCCGAGTCAACCTTCCGAGTTGACGTCGGCGAGAAGCTCGACGTCTACGCGCAACTCGGCGTGCCGGAATATTATGTGTTCGACCCCTTGAGTTCCTGTTTTGACGCCCCCCTGTTCGGCTACCGACTGCGTGACGGCCGCTATGAGCAGGCGCCGCTTGAGGCCGACGGCGGCTTGACCAGCCCGGCCCTTGGCCTTCGCCTGGTCCCCGAAGAAGCGTTGCTCCGCCTGATCGACCTCCAAACCGGCCGGCCCATGCTCACGGGTCAAGAGAAATCCGCGGAAGTCAATGCCGAGCGCCAACGCGCCAAGCAGGAACGCCAACGCGCTGACGCCTTGGCCGCCGAGGTCGAGCAACTTCGGGCCTTGCTCGCCGGTCGCGATCCGAAACCTGAAACCTGGACAACTGAAGACTGAAAAGGGACCAACTCACGATGGCTTCCGGAACTTATAACGCCGATTCGATTATCGTCCTCGAAGGGTTGGAGGCCGTCCGCCGCCGCCCTGGCATGTATATTGGCGGCGTGGACCGAACCGGCTTCCACCACCTGCTCTGGGAACTGGTCGATAACGCCATCGATGAGGTGATGAACGGCCACGCCACCCGGATCGTCGTCACCCTCGGCGACGACGGCCGCACGGTCTCCGTCACCGACAACGGCCGCGGCATCCCCGTCGACACCCACCCCAAAACCGGCCTGAGCGCCCTCGAAGTGATCTTCACCACGCTCCACGCCGGCGGCAAGTTCGACAACGACGCCTACAAAGTTGCCGGCGGCCTCCACGGGGTCGGAGCCAGCGTCGTGAACGCCCTGAGCAAGAGCCTGATCGCTGAGGTCCGCCGCGACGGCTGGACCTACGTCCAGAAATACCGGCGCGGCAAACCGCTCGGACCCGTCGAGCGCGGCGAGCCCAACCCAAGGGGCTCGGGCACCACCATCACCTACACGCCCG
>JBDTIR010000593.1:0-5802 GCA_039936275.1 Isosphaeraceae bacterium
ATCGCATTCTCAGACGCCTGGGCGAAGGGGGAATGGGCAAGGTCTATCTTGGCGTCCACGACGGCGAAGGCCAGAAGGTCGCCATCAAGGTTCTGCCCCCCAAGAAGGCCCTTGAAGAGCTGCACGCCCTGGCCCGCTTCCAGCGCGAGATGGATCTCTCCAGACGGGTCAATCACCCCAACATCGCCCGCACTCTTGAGGTTGGCGAGGACGACGGGGTTTACTTCATGGTCATGGAGTATGTCCCTGGCGACAGCCTGTACAATATCGTCAAGGCAGGGGGCCCGCTCCGAGTCCCCGACACGGCCCGCTACATCCTCAAAGTCGTCAAGGGCTTAACGCCGCTCATGCCGCCGGCCTGATCCACCGCGACGTCAAGCCGTCGAACCTCATGATTACCCCCGACGGCGACGCCAAGGTGCTTGACCTCGGCCTGGCCAGGGCCCTGGGGGACGAGAACCCCTTGACCCGCCCCAACACCGTCATCGGCACCCTCGACTACGCCAGCCCCGAACAACTCTCCGACGCCGCCAGGGCCGACCGACGCAGCGACCTCTATAGCCTCGGCTGCACGCTCTACTTCACCCTTTCCGGTCACCCCCCGTTCGAAGGGGGAGACGTCGTGAACAAGATCTTCAAGCAGCGCATGGAAGACCCGACCCCGCTGGAACAGGTCGCCAAAGGGGTCCCCGCCGCCTTCGCCGCCATCGTCCGCAAGCTCATGGCCAAGGAACCGGCCGAGCGTTACCAGACCGGCGCCGAACTGAGCGTCGACTTGGTCCGCTGGACCGACCCGGCCGTGGTCAAGGCGATCCTCGGCGCCGAGGCTGAATCGGCCCGAGCCTTCCGTCCACCACCCCCTGAACTCAGCGACGACGACCTGCGCCTGCTCGCTGACGACGGCTCCAGTCCATCTTCGGTCTCGCTCCGAGACTTTGGCGACGCGGAACCAGGCACAGCCCCCTTGCACCGCCCACCTCCCCCCGCTCGACGAGCCGTCGTCCTGACCAAAGCCCAGAAGCCCCGCCTTCCCGCTCGCATGGGCGGTGCTACCCATGAAGACCGCTGGCTGCCTCGATTCATTGTGGCGACCATTGTCCTGGGTCTGCTCGCCATCCTGATCATCCGTTTCCTGATCTGATCTGGCAGGTCTGGCCCGATTTTTGCTACCCTTTTCTTATCTTGGCGGAGAACAACGTTGTTCATGGATTTCACTCCGAAGGATCGAAAATTATGGTTCCCATTTCCAACTGCGACAAGCGAAAAGTGGGCAGACCGCTGAACACTGGCGTAGTCGAGATTAGCCTGGTCTTGCCCACGGAGCGCATGGACGCCCTGTTGGATCTCTCGCGACGCAGGCAACAGAGCGTTGGCCAACTCTTGAGAAGCCTCATCGACGACGCCCTCAGCGAGGACGATGCGCCAATCTGGTAAGTTTGATGCGCACGTTTTGGCAAAAGGGGAACCGAGCATCCTCTCTCGATGTTACCGTAATCCAAAATAAAACTGTACGTTTGTTCAGAATTTCGATTGACGACGCGGGCCCTTCCGGGATCAATCGGGACGCTCTCCGGTCTCGGCCTCTAGCCAAACGAGGTTCCCCGCGACGATGGTTCAGGACAACGGTCTGCGTGACTTGCACCCAGCGGTCGCGTCTTGGTTTCGCGAGGCGTTCGGTGCTCCCACTCCTGCGCAAGAGGGTGGGTGGCCCGCCATCGCCGCCGGCCAGAACACCTTGATCTGCGCTCCGACCGGCTCGGGCAAGACCCTGGCCGCCTTTCTGGTCTGCCTCGATCATCTCTGGCGAACCCCCAGGCTGACGCGCGGGGTCCGGGTGCTGTACGTCTCTCCGTTGAAAGCCCTGAATGTCGACGTCTCGCGCAACCTTCAAGGCCCGCTGGAAGGCATCCTGGCGATGGCGGAGCGACTGGGCACACCTTTGGAGCCCTTGAGGGTGGCTGTCAGGACTGGCGACACCCCGGCCGCGGATCGGCAGAGGCTGGTCCGCAACCCGCCAGACATTCTGATCACCACCCCGGAATCGCTCCACCTCATGCTCACGAGCCGGGCCCGAGAGACCTTGCGGACGGTCTCACACGTCCTGATTGATGAGATCCACGCCCTTGCTCCCAACAAGCGAGGGGTCTTCCTCGCCTTGCTTCTGGAGCGGCTCGAAGCCCTCAACCTCGAATCCTTTGTTCGGGTCGGCCTCTCCGCCACGCAACGGCCGCTTGAGGAAGTCGCCCGTTACCTGGGTGGCCTCCGGCGCATCCGGGGGGCCGACGGCCTGACCCGCGTCGAGGCCCGTCCCGTGACCATCATCGACGCCGGACGCCGCAAAGGCCTTGACCTTCAGGTCTCCTTGCCAGGCGCACCAGGCTCGCTCGGTCCGGTCTGGCCCAGGATCGAGAACCGCCTCGTTGCCTTGATTCAAGAGCATCGATCCACGATCATCTTCACCAATAACCGTCGAGTCGCTGAACGGATCACGTCACATCTGAATGACATTGATTCGCGACGGGGTGCTGGAATCTTCGAACAGGGAAACCCTCAAGAACCAAATAGCCATGGGACATCAAAATCCGACGTCGACAACCCGAAGCGGATCGCCCATGCGCACCATGGTAGTCTCAGCCTCGACCGCAGGCGCGAGACCGAGGAGGCATTGAAGCGGGGCGACCTGCCCGCCGTGGTGGCGACGGCCTCTCTGGAACTGGGCATCGACATGGGCGCGGTGGATCTGGTCTGCCAGGTCGAATCGCCAGGGAGCATTGCCCGAGGGCTCCAGCGCGTCGGCAGGGCAGGGCACCTCGTCGGTAGGTCCAGCAAAGGGAGGCTACTGGCCAAGACTTCCAGCGATCTGCTCGAATCGGCCGCCCTGGCTCGCGCCATGATCGCCGGCGAGGTCGAAACCGTGCGCGTGCCGACAGGCGGTCTGGACGTTCTGGCCCAGCAAGTCATCGCGTGCGTGGCTGTCGATCCCTGGGACGTCCCTGCGTTGTTTGATCTGATACGATCGGCCTACCCGTTCCGCGACCTTTCGCCGGCCGCTTTTGAAAGCGTCTTGCTGCTTGTCTCAGGCCGGTTCCACCAGGCGACCTTTCGCGACTTGCGCCCTCGGATCAGTTGGGACCGGATTCATAACCGGCTTTACCCCTTGCCAGGCACCGCTCAGGCCGCCCTGGTTGGCGGCGGCACGATCCCGGACACCGGCCAGTATCCGCTCTATCTTGGCGAAGGGGGTCCGAAACTCGGCGAACTGGATGAGGAGTTCGTCCTGGAACGCCGGGTCGGCGAGACGTTTGTGCTCGGCACCTCCACCTGGCGGATCGAGGCGATCGACCCCCAGCGCGTCATCGTCTCCCGAGCCGAAGGCCGACCCGCCCTGATGCCCTTCTGGCGAGGCGAAGCCGCGACCCGCACCCCTGAATTAGGCTTGGCCGTCGGCCTCCTCTGTCGGGAATTGACCGATCGACTCGATGATCCCGAGGTCCTCCCCTGGCTCGAAGCCGAATGCCGACTCGACCCCTCTTCGGCACGCGCTCTGCTCGGCTTCGTCGCCCGCCAGGTTCGCCAAGGCGGCGCGGTGCCCGACGACCGGACGATCCTCGTCGAGACCTTCCGCGACCCCGTCGGCGAGATGGGGCTGGCCGTGCTCTCGCCGTTCGGGGGCAAGTTCCATCATGCGTTGAAGCTTGCCTTGCAAGGCCGACTTCGCCAGCGACTGGGCCTGACCGTCGCCTCCTTGCACGGCGACGACGGGGTCTTGATCCGCTTACCCCAAGGGGACGACGCCGCTCCTCCGCTCGACCTGTTTGACGGCCTGACCGCCGATCTTGCCGAAACTTTGATCCGCGCCGATCTGGGCGAGAGTGCCTTATTTGGCCTTCGGTTCCGCCAGAACGCCGGCCGAGCCTTGCTCTTGCCCCGTCCTGATCCCGGCAAGCGCGCCCCGCTCTGGCTCCAGCGGCTCCGGGCCAAGGACCTGCTGGAAGCCGTCCGATGCGTGCCTGATTTCCCGATCGTCATTGAGACCTACCGCGAATGCCTTGACGACGATCTGGACCTCCCCCGCCTGCGCGCCGTGCTCGACGGGATCGCCAACGGGACCACCCGCGTCGTCCGCCGTGCTGGGGAAGACCCGTCGCCGTTTGCGGCCGACCTGATTTTTCAGTTCACAAGTAAGTTCCTTTATGAGTGGGACCAACCCCGACGCGTCGATGCCTCGAACGCGGGAACAGGTGTCGATCACGGCTTACTTGACGACCTGCTCGATCCCACGATCCAGGCCCTCTGGCTCGATCCAGGGGCCGTCGGTCGGGTCGAGAGCCGACTGCGAGGCGTCGGCCACCCCCCTCGCACCCTCGACGAGATGGCCGAGTGGCTCCGCCGCCTCGGCGACCTCACGCCCAACGAACTGACCGGGCCAATGCTTGGCTTTCTTAAAGAACTCGAGACCCAGGGGCGAGCCGTCCCGATCGACCTACCCGACACGGTCGAGCCAGTGCTTTGGATCAGTGCTGAGGAAACCGCATTGTATGATTCAGCATTTGCTAATGATCATTCTGCCATGATCAAGGCGCCTACTTGCCTCGAAGGTCCGCATGAATCCGCCCTGACGGCCATCGTCCGTCGCCATGTTCAGTACCACGCCCTGGTTGGCCGGGACGACCTGACCACACGCTACCCGATTGATCCCGCATTGGCGACTGAATTACTCAAAGGCTTGACCGACGCGGGCGACCTCATCCGGCTCGATCCCGAGGACGACGGCGAAGTTCGCTGGGCCGACCGTCGCAATCTCGGCGAGGTCCGTCGGCTCTCGATCGCCCTGCGCCGTAGTGAGAGCGTGGCCGTTGCACCCGAGGTCTTCGCCGATTACGTCGCCCGACGCCAGCACGTTCACCCTTCGACCCAGCTCGAAGGCGTGGCCGCTCTTGAACTCGCTTTGGAGCAGCTTCAAGGCTTCGCCGCGCCGGCCGACCTCTGGGAATCCGACGTCTTACCTCGAAGGGTTCGCGACTACCGCCCCGCATGGCTCGACGACATCTTCGCCTCAGGCGGCTGGACCTGGCGAGCCGAACGCGAAGGCCGGGGCGCGCCTCGCCTGGCGATTGTCCCTCGCGATTCCCTTTGTGGCAGGCTGGACCGGGCTGATCCGGCGACCCTGACGGCCGTTGAGGCGAACGTCCTCGATCATCTTGACTGCCGAGGGGCTTGCTTCGTGGACGAAGTCGCCCGGGGGACTGGGCTTGCTCCTTCAATCGTTCGTGCCGCTTTGCGAGGCCTGGTCCGCATGGGAAAGGTCACGAACGACCGCTTCGATCCCGTCCGCGCGGGAGTTGAGGAACCGGCCCTGACTCTTGCCGCCCAGGTATCGACAACACGCCGAGCCGGTCGCCCTCGTCCTGGCTCGTTCCGGCGACCGGTGTCCCATCGGCCCGAAGGACGCTGGGCGGTCATCGCCCTGCAAGATCCGGGCGACCGCGAAGCTGCCCTTCTGGGATGGTCCGCCGCGTTGATGGACCGTTACGGCGTCCTCAGCCGAGAGACTGCGACGCTCGATCCCTGGTCCCCCCCTTGGCGTGACCTGGTCCCCGTGCTAGGTCGTGCCGAACTGCGCGGCGAGGTGCGGCGAGGCTACTTTGTCGAAGGCTTGTCTGGCGTCCAGTATGCTTTGCCGGATGCGGTCGCCGATCTCGCCCGCCTGGCTGGCTCGCCGCCTTCAAAGAATGAGTTTGTCCTCCTTTCTTCACTTGATCCGGCCAATCTCTACGGCACGGGGGCCCCGCTCGACGTCCC
>JBDTIR010000594.1:0-5782 GCA_039936275.1 Isosphaeraceae bacterium
AGGTTGACGCCGTCGAAGTAGACGCCGATCCCCCCTGGCAGGCCGTGGTAAATGTGCGAGTTGGCCAGCAGGACGTTGCGGTTCCGCTTCACCAGGTGGACGCCGTACCGGCAACGTCGGATCAGGACGCCGGAGATCGTGCCTTGCATCGTGCCTTCGAGCTCGATGCCGTCGGCCTGGTCGTGATTGCCGAGGATCTCGATGCCCGAGACGGTCGGCAACCGCTCGCGCTCCCAGACTTCGGGGCGGAAACTCTGGGGATCGGCCGACTTGTCGTGCGTACCAACCACCCGCAAGGCCGGCCCCGGGCCGTCCATCCGCAGTCTGGCCACGCCGCCCAGGCCGGAAATCGACGCCGGCCCGTGCTCGCCCAGGGCGATCTCGATCGGCCTGGTCAGGCGATACGTTCCCTTGGGCAAGGTGAGCGAACCGCCCACTTGCTCAAAGGCGTGCTGGATCGCGCCCGAGTCGTCGGCTTTGCCGTCGCCGACGGCCCCGAAGTCCTTGACGTTGGTCATTTGGCCTGGTCCTTTCCAGCCTCGCCCGTTCCTTGGACCGGGAGAAATTCCAGGGCGTCAACGACCACATGGCCGTTCGTCCCTTCGTTGCGGACCTCCACCCAGCCGGTTGCCCCTGCCTCGAACGAGAAGACGCCAATCACAATCGGGACGCCCCCTTTACGCTCCTTACGCTGATCGATCTTGAGTGTACGCTCACCGTCCGCTGAGTGGACGTTAACCGGGACGTTCGTTGCTCGGTTGGGGCTGGACGGGGCGTACAGCCGGACCTCGTACCGTCCCGCCCTGGGCAGCTCTGGCGTGAACTTCAAGGCCATTCGACCTTTGTTTTCGTTAATGTCATGCACATACCCTTCACCGATGAACGGGCTGAGTGAACTCGACGGCATCCAGTTGCCGGTCTTCGACGCTTGTGAGTCGTCCACGACGATCCCGCGCAGGGACTTCGGGTCGATCCTCGACAAAGCGGGCCCGCCCAGTCCTTCTGGAGAGAGTACGGCCTTTTGCTCGCTCAGTTTGGCCCCGAGTTTCTCATAAGGCACGTCTTGCACCGAGGTCTTGCCGTCAACCGCCAGGGCCGCCGCGACGCCCGAGGCCTGCCCCAAAATCATGTACACCGGCTCCATCCGGATCGTGCCGTAGGCGACGTGCGAGGCTGACAGGCAGATCGGCGTCAGCAGGTTGGCGCACTCTTCGGCTTTGGGAGTCAAGCTGCGATAGGGGATCGCGTAGGGCCGGAGCCTGATCTGGAAGTCGCCTTCGTTAAGCGCGAACCCTTCGGAGTTGGCGACGCGCTGAACGTGGTGCGAGTCGGTGTTGTACGAGCCCAGGCCGATCGTGTCGGGCTTGATGTGCTCCTCCATGATGTCGCGCTGGGTCATGATATAAGCACCCAGCATCCGGCGGGCCTCGCGGACGTAAAGCTGATGCGGCCAGTGGTCGGTGTCGTTGAATTCGTCCTTGGCCAGGCCCCAGAGGTTCATCTCATCGTGCAGGGCCTTCGGCACGCGGGGGTCATTGGCCAGGAAGTAGAGGAACCCTTGGGTGTAGGTGATGTGGTCCTGTTGGATCGTCTGGCGGGTCGCCTTGTCGGCCTCGGGATAGTCCCAGTTCGCGCCGATGTGGTCGGTGGAGAAGGGGCCGTTGTTGTTGGTGTCGGTCTTGCCGTTGGGCAAGGGGACCGGATTCATCAACTGGCCGACGCGGACCTTGGGATTCTTGGCCAGGTATCGGGCCAGCAATTCGAACCGATCGGGGTCATAGCCCTCTGGCTTGGGGAAGGGGACCATGTTGTCTTTGTTCAGGGTCATGCAGAGGCGGTAGTTGTACGCCTGGACCTTGCGGTCCCCCGCGCCGGCCGCCCCGCCCTTGCCTGGTTGCACGAATGGCAAGAGTTTGCCTTGATCGTCAAACACGGAGACGTTCACCGGCCACTGGTGCGAGGGGCTGTGGGCCTGTACGCCCGCCAAGGTCTCGCCGTACTGGTCGCGCCCTTCACGGCCGACGGTCGAGCGCACTCCGGCGGCGGCCATCAGGTCGCCTTCGTAGCTGGCGTCAATGAAGACCAGGGCGGCGTAAGACGGCCCTTTGGTGGTGTGGATTACCTTGATGGTCGACTCGGATTTTTCGATCCGGTCTAGCCGGGCCCCGAAGACGACCTCGACCTTGGTCTCTTCCAGCATTGCCTTGAAGGTGGCTTCGGCGACCTTCGGCTCGAATCGGAAGCCGTCCGAGCAGAGGCGGACCTGTTCGGAATCCTTCCCATATTTTTCCGTATAATAGGCACGAATCCTCTGGAAGAACTCAAGTGAATATCCGCCGATAGCCTTGCGGTTGCCGGTGTCGGTCGCGCCGAGGCCGCCGGAGACCATGCCGCCGAGGTGTTTGCCAGGCTCCAGGAGCACGACTGATTTTCCTTCGCGTGCCGAGGCGATCGCCGCGATCACGCCCGCCGACGTACCGCCGTAGACGACCACGTCGGCCTGCTTCGCCTCGGCGGCTTCGGCCCGACCCGAGGCCCCGGCCGTCCAGAGGCCCAGCGCGATCAGGCATCCCCTTCGTATCCACATCTGACTGTGTACCGTTCGCTCGGCCATTGGATCCCATGCCCTTCCTAACCCGGACCGCCAACGCCTTCGACACCAGATCGAGGCCGTCCGGCCGGTAGCGACGACTGTAGCCGTTCGCGAGGCCCCGGTCCACCATCAAGGGCCGTGTCTTTTGCCGGTGGACTGACGTCAAACGGGTCGGTCCCGACTCGTGAATGCATGGCCGAGCCGAGGCGCTCCCCCTACAATGGAACGGGCCGATCGACCAAGGGACGCAAGGCCGATCGCCAATGGCTTGAAGGGGAAAACGTTGACGTTAAACCGTGTTAAGAAACTTCCTGAGTACGCGTTTGCCCTGGCGGCCCATCATGAGGCTTTTGCCGACGAATTGAAGGCCATCGTGGCCAGCCTCCCGATCGACCCCGGGTCCTTTGTGCTCGACCTGGCCTGCGGCGACGGTTCTTATGCTGGCTGGCTGGCCGAACGGGCCGGTCCAAACGGGGCCGTCCTGGCCGTGGACATTGACCGAGATTACCTGGCAACGGCCCGAACCAACACGCCAGGCGACCGCATTCTGTTCGCAGCGGCCAGCCTGGAACAGCTTCCGTGCGCCGACGGCCGGTTTGATCTGGCCTGGTGCGCCCAGAGTCTATTCAGCCTGCCCGATCCGGTCGAGGCTCTGCGCCGCCTGGCCGCCTTGGTTCGTCCAGGGGGACGGGTGGCCGTCATGGAGAACGACTCGCTCCATCAAGTCTTGCTCCCCTGGCCAATCGAGGTGGAATTGACCGTCCGGAGCGCCGAACTGATGGGGTTCGTCGACGAGGCCGATCGCCCTCGGAAAT
This sequence comes from Isosphaeraceae bacterium, assembly GCA_039936275.1. GTDB lineage: Bacteria > Planctomycetota > Planctomycetia > Isosphaerales > Isosphaeraceae > JBDTIR01. The sequence goes on from JBDTIR010000594.1 coordinate 3,409, forward strand.
ATTACGTGGCCCGGCAGCTCATTGAACATTTTCGCGCTGCCGGCCTGGAAAACTGCCAGAAGCGGACCTGGGTTTCCGACCGCCAGGCACCGCTTGATCCGGCCACTCGCGCCTTTCTCGCTCATTACCTCAAGAATTTGCGAGACCGTGCCGCTCCCCACCTTGAACCCTCCGACCTCGCTCGAATCGAACCGCTCTTTGATCCCTCGTCCCCTCAATACCTTCTCGATGGGCTGGACCTCTCGATCACCCTGGTGGATCAGGTCGTCTGGGGACAAACAGCAAAATGACTTTCTCATGAACATGAATTCTATCGCGATTCTGATCAGCGGCGGCCTCGACAGCGCCATCCTGCTGGGCGACGCGGTGCAGACCCACAAAGCGGTTCATCCGTTGTACGTCCGCAACGGTCTTGTCTGGGAGGACGTCGAGCAGGACTACCTGCGCCGCTTTCTTGACGCGGTTCGCTGTCCTACGTTGCGACCGCTCCAGGTGCTCGACCTGCCCGCCAATGACCTCTTTCCAGGACACTGGAGCTTCAACGGTCAGGGGGTGCCTGATGCTGATTCGCCCGACGAAGCGGTCTTCATCCCCGCGAGAAACGTGCTGCTGCTGGCCAAGGCGATCCTCTGGTGCCATCTGCGCAAAGTCCCTGCCGTGGCCCTGGGAACCCTGGGAAGCAACCCCTTCGCCGACGCCACCCCGGCGTTCTTCGTTGCCTTTCAAACCGCGGTGAACCTGGCCGTCGGCGGTTCGGTGCAGGTCCACCGCCCCTACGCGGAACTGACCAAGCTCGACGTGATGCGGCTCGGCCAGGGGTTGCCCCTGCAACTGACCTTCTCGTGCATTCGCCCGCTCGACGGCCGGCACTGTGGGGCCTGTAACAAGTGCCAGGAGCGCCGCCTTGCGTTCCAGGACGCGGGATTGGTTGACCCGACCGAGTACCGATATCAATCAATGAGTTGATTCGATCAGGTTCCGCCCGCGTAAATGGTCCGGCCGCCGTCAACGGTCAGGCAGGAGCCGGTGACGAAATCATTCTCGACCAGGTAGAGCACGGCCCGGGCGATGTTCTCCGGCCGGCCTTCACGCTGGACGAGCGTGGATTGGATCACCCGGAGCCGTTCCGCCTCGGGCAAGGAGGTCGGCAGCATGGCGGGTCCTGGCAGGATGGCGTTGACCCGTACGCGAGGGTTGCGCGTGCCCAGTTCCACGGCAAGACAGCGCATCAGGGTGGGAATCGCTCCTTTTGAGGCGAAATAGGCGGCGTAGTCAAGGTAAGGCCGAGCGTCGGCCCAGTCTCCGAACGTGACGATCACGCCTCCTTCGGCCTGGTTCGTCATGGCCAGGCCGGCCCTTCGGGCGCACAGGAAGGTGCCCAGAACGTTCGTGTCGAAGTGGCGGCGCAGATCGGCTGCCTTGACGTCTTCCAATCGTGCCGCTTGCCAGATCGCCGCGCAGTTGACCAGGACGTCGAGCCTGCCGAATCTCGCGATCGCTGAGTCAATCAGGCCGTTGGCGTCGTCTTCGTCGGTCAGGTCGGCCGGAAACGATTCTGCCTCGACTCCCAGACCTCGCAAGTGCTCGACCGTCTCGGCCGCTTCCGACTTCGACGTATGATAATGCACGGCGATCGAGTAACCGCGTTCCGCCAAGGCGACGGCCACATGCCAGCCGATCCGACGCTTGCCGGCGCCTGTCACCAGCGCCACGCGCCGGTCTGGAATGGACATGGAATCAATCCTCAAACGTGAAGCGCCCTTAGTTCCAATCCGCCTGGGGAGGCACGCGACGCAAGCCGAGCATTCGGATCAGGTCGGAGGTCGGCCCTTGCTCCAGCACTGACTCCCAGAGGTCGGACTCTTCGTCCCAGAAAACGTGCCTGGCCGTCGCGGGCAGGCTGAACCACGAATCCTCTTCGATTTCCCCTTCGAGCTGCCCGGGCCCCCAGCCGGCATAGTTGGCGACGACCAGGCAAGGTTCGACCCGCTGGAGCAAGAGTTCGCGCACCGCGTCGGCCTCGGCCGTGCTGAACACCCCGGGAATGACCTCCTGGTCCCCCAGGGGTTCAACCGTGTGAATCACCATCAAGGGGCCAGGCACGGGGCCGCCCAGGCTGATCGGCTGATCCCAGTCCAGGGGTTCGGTCAAGATCTGATCGGCGATATCGGCGACCGTGGCCTCGGTCGTCCGGTTCAAGACCACGCCGAGCGCACCGTCCTCCGTATGTTCCAGCATCAAGATCACGGCCCTGGTGAAGAACGGGGCCAGCAACGTCGGTTTCGCCACCAGCAACTGGCCTTTCAACGAGTTCATCATGAAGACCGCCTGAGTCTCGGACTCGGGAAACGACCCGATTATTTATAATGATGAT
>JBDTIR010000595.1:0-4746 GCA_039936275.1 Isosphaeraceae bacterium
GCCCGCGTTGCCCGCGATCAGTTCCTCAACGTCTGGGGAACCTGGGTCGCCCAGCATTACGGACGTCGACGCTGATGAGTGAACCCCACGCGGACAGCTATTTCATCCCTGCCGGCCAAGGGGCGCATCACCGACTCTTCCCCGGAGTCGAGATCAGGACCACCGCCGGCCAGGGATTGATGCTCTCGGTCGTCACTTTCGAACCAGGTTCGATCGTCCCCGAGCACGCGCACTATCATGAACAAATGGGCATCATGATCTCCGGACGCCTGGAGTTCACCATCGGCGGCCAGACCCGCGTGCTCGGTCCGGGCGACATCTGGCGCATCCCTGGCGGCGTCCCCCATCGCGTCGTCGCCTTCGACGAGCCGGCCGTCGCCCTGGACTGCTTCCATCCGATCCGGGACGACTATCTTTGAACCGGCAGCGAATTTGCTACTCCCTCGCAGGGGGTCTAGTTCGGGTTGACCCTCTTTTTTGGGAGTCGCACTGATGGTTTCTCGCGTCGAATCAAGCGGCGCCATGCTACTTCGCGGCCGGAACGGATCGGCGCGGCCGGATAAATGGCTGAGCCAACGATACCAGACAATCCGGCGCATGACCGAACGGCTCGCCGCGCCGCTGAGTCCGGAAGACTGCCTGGTGCAATCAATGCCCGAGGCCAGTCCGGTCAAGTGGCACCTGGCGCATACGTCTTGGTTCTTCGAGACCTTCGTGCTTCAGCCGCACGCCCCCGGGTATAAGGTCTTTCATCCCTCGTTCTCTTATCTCTTTAATTCCTATTACAATGCCGTCGGCGACCGGGTACCCAGGCCCAGGCGCGGCCTGATGTCAAGGCCCGGTCTTGACGAGGTTCACGCCTATCGGTCGAGTGTGGACCAGGCGATGGGGGCCTATCTCGACGCGAAGGGCGATGGACTTCCGCAAGCCGTCGCGGACGTGATCGAACTTGGGATCAATCATGAACAGCAGCATCAAGAGCTGATCCTTACCGACATCAAGCACGCCCTCGCGCAGAACCCGCTTTATCCCGCCTATCGCGACGACCTGGCGACGTCGGCAAACGGCGTCGAGGTACAAGCGATGGAGTGGTTGCGCGTCCTTGGCAGGCTCTCTTGGATCGGTCACGGCGTGCCCGGGTTCGCCTTCGACAACGAAGGGCCTCGCCACCAGGTCTATCTGGACGACTTTCAGATCGGCTCGCGCCTGGTGACGTGCGGCGAGTTTCTCGAATTCATAAACCAGGGCGGCTACGATCGTCCTGAGCTCTGGCTTTCCGACGGCTGGAACCAGTCGCAAAGCCAAGGGTGGAAGGCCCCGCTCTACTGGGAGCAGATCGAAGACGCCTGGTGGTTGCGGACCATGACCGGGTTCCGCCCGATTGACGAAGCTGAGCCGGTCTGCCACGTCAGTTTTTACGAGGCCGATGCGTTCGCCCGCTGGTCAAACGCTCGCCTGCCGACCGAGGCCGAGTGGGAACTGGCCGTGGCTGAGCAGCCCCTGGAAGGGAACTTCCTGGACACCGGTTGTCTTCATCCCCGCGCCGATGGCCCTTGCGATGGGTTGCGGCAAGGCTTCGGCGACGTCTGGGAATGGACCCGCAGCCCCTACACCCCGTATCCAGGCTCGCAGCCGATATCGGGCGCGCTCGGCGAGTACAACGCCAAGTTCATGTGCAATCAGATGGTGCTCCGAGGCGGATCGTGCGCGACCCCCGCGTCACACATCAGGGCCACCTACCGCAACTTCTTCTCCCCCGAGACCCGCTGGCAATTCGCCGGCCTTCGACTGGCGAAGGATTCATGACGACAATCAAGCCTTTGATCTCCCGCCAAGGTGAGGCACAGCGTTGGCGCGCCCAGTTCCTCAAGGACGTTGTTCACGGCCTGAACCGACCTCAAAAGGAAATTCCGTGTAAGTATTTTTATGATAAACGCGGCTCCCAACTTTTCGATGAGATCTGCGAGCTCGACGAGTATTATCTGACCAGGACCGAGGTCGCGATCCTTCAAGGACACGCCCGGGCGATGGCCTTGGCCGTCGGCGAGGATTGCGAGCTGATCGAGTTTGGCAGCGGCAGCGGCCTCAAGACCCGCCTGCTGCTTGAACAACTTCCAAGGCCCAGGGCGTACGTTCCGATCGACATCTCGCGCGAGCCGCTCGAACAGTCGGCGCGTGCCTTGGCCGAGCGGTTTCCGGGGCTCCGCATTCACACCGTCCACGCCGATTTTACAGGGGACGTCCACTTGCCGGACGTCGGCGACCCCAAGGCGCGCCGGGTGGTTTATTTTCCTGGCTCGACGATCGGCAATTTCCGTCCCGACGCGGCGCTCGGCCTCCTGCGCTCGATCGCGCAGCTTGTCGGCCCCGGGGGCGGTCTGCTGATCGGTCTCGACCTGGATAAAGAGGAATCGATCGTCTGGCCCGCGTACAACGATCGCCAAGGAGTGACCGCCGCGTTCAACCGAAACCTCCTGACGCGGATCAACACGGAACTCGGCGCCGAATTTGATCTCGACGCCTTCGCGCACCGGGCAGACTATCTCCGCGACCACGAGCGGGTCGAGATGCACCTCGTCAGCGTGCGGGCGCAGGTTGTGCGGATCGCGGGAACTGAATTTTCGTTCGAGGAAGGCGAGACGATCCGGACCGAATGCTCTTATAAATATTCACTTGAGCACTTCAATCGTCTGGCGATCCAGGCGGGATTTACCCCAAACAGCCGTTGGAGTGACCCAGATGAATATTTTTCGGTAAGCTATCTTTCGGTGGATTGATTGCTCAATCCTTTGGGAACGAAGATTCGCTCGGACAGGTCAAAGGCCCCCTGGACGGCGATCGCGAGGATGGAAGCCGGAATCGCGCCGTCAAAGAGGATCATCGAGACGTCGTCGCGGCGGATACCCGTGAGGATCGGCTGGCCGAACCCGCCGGCCCCGATCAAGGCGCCGATGGTGGCGGTGCCGACGTTGATCACCGCGGCTGTCTTGATTCCGGCGAGGATCGATCTTGAGGCCATTGGCAATTCGATCCGCCAAAGTCGGGCCCTTGGGGACAGGCCAAGGGCCTCGGCCGACTCGCGCAAAGAGGCCGGGATGTCGAGCAGGCCGGTGGTCGTGTTGCGGATGATCGGCAGCAGACTGTAGAGCAAGAGGGCGGCCAGGGCCGGTTTGGTCCCGATCCCGAGCCAGGGAATCATGAAGACCAGAAGTGCCAACGAGGGGACCGTCTGGATCACGCCTGCCAGGGTCAAGATGACCGACCCGAACATGGGCCGATGCGCCGCGAGGATGCCGAGCGGAATGGCCAGGGCGATCGCCGCCGACAACGAGATCGACACCAGGGCGAGATGCTCGACGAGCCTGCGCCAGAGCCGTTCGAGGTACGTGTCCACCTTGATCGTAGCGTCGATGCCGAACTGGTTCGCGACGAAGTCGGCCGCAACCTGAGATTCGGCGACGTGATCGAGCTTGGCCCTGGCGTTCAACGCGGCCATCTCCGTGGCGGAGATCCGCCCTTCCAGCCCTTTGAGCGCTTCGAACGCCTTGGGGGCCCGACGAGGCAGGTCGGTCCTGTAGAGCCAGACGCACTCATAAGAGGGGAAGAATTTGAGGTCGTCGCGAAGCAGGCGGAGCCGCCCTCTTTGAATCTCGGCATCGGTCGAATACAGGTCCGTCGCCTGAATTTCACCGCTCGCGAGCGCCCGGTAGGCAAGGTCGTGGTCAAGCCCACGAACGTCGCGCTGCGGCAAGCGATAGCGACTGCGCAACCCCGGCCAGCCGTCGGCCCGGTCCATGAATTCATTACTGAATCCAAACTTTAAATGAGCATGATTGCGAAGATCAGAAATGTTGCGGATGCCGAACTTTTTGGCCAGGTCGTCGCGCACGCCGATGGCATAGGTGTTGTTGAATCCGAGCGGCCGGCTCATCCCCACCCCCCGAGCGGCCAGGGCTTTGCGAAGCTCGTGCTCGTCGCGGAGGTTTGGCTGGGCCAGGATCTCATCGGAGATCGTGCCGGTGTACTCGGGATAGACGTCCAGGTTGTCGGCCTCAAGGGCGTGGAAAAGAACTTGCGTCCCGCCTAAGCCGCGACGGTGGACCGACGCGACTCCCGCGCTTTGGATCAGGCGCTGGGCGACTTCGCCGAGGATCACCGACTCGTTGAAGGCTTTCGATCCAATCCGAACGGTCGGCCCTGCCTGATCCGCCGCGCCGATCAAGGCGAGCCAGAGCACGAGGCTTGTCGTCATGCATCCTCCTTCTCAGCAATCGCGAGGACCCGACGCTGGGCGGTGACGAACTGGGTGACGAACGGCTCGGCGGGGGCGTTGATCAAATCGTTGAGCGATCCGCGCTGGATGATTCGCCCGTCGCGGATCAAGACGAGTTCATGACCGAACCAACCCGCTTCGGCGAGGTCGTGAGTGACCATGACGACAGTTTTATTCAAGGTTCGGAAAATAGTGCGAAGGTCGGTTTGCAGCTCGGCGCGGACCATCGGATCAAGTGCGCTGAGGGGTTCGTCAAGCAGGACGACCTCGGGGTCGAGCATCAAGGCGCGGATCAGGCTGAGGCGTTGCCGCTGCCCTCCAGAAAGTTGGGCGGGGAAGCGATCAAGCCCGTCGGTCGGAAACCGCGTCAATTCGACCAACTCGTCGAGCCTGGTTTTGATCCATGAGGCGCCTTTCTTGAGATATCGTGCCATCAGCACACCATTATCTCGAGCGTTCAGGTGCGGAAAGAG
>JBDTIR010000596.1:0-3951 GCA_039936275.1 Isosphaeraceae bacterium
GACTGAGCGTTGGGTAGGTTACTGACCAGCATAACCGGCACTTCGGCCAGGGCCGGATCGGCCTTCATCGCCTGGATCAAGGCAAGACCGGGCGAACCGTCTCGGTCGCCGACTCGGTTGACCAGGACCAGGTCATAAGGGCCCGCCTGGAGTGCCGCCAGGGCCTCACCCTTGGTGTCGGCGGCCTGAACGTCGGCTTCGAAGTGCTGCTCCAGGTAGCGACGGATTGAGCCTTGGTCCAGTCCGCACTGCCCGACGCTGAGAACCTTCGGACGCGACATCGTTTGGATTGCTCCCGCTCAAAAAGGGAATATGCTTGTCCATCCTGGTGGATTATAGCAGGTGTCACATCATCCCGCGTTGGAGGTTCTCGGGTCTGGCAGTCGCCTGGACCTTCTGCCTACGATGAGGGCGGGTCCGTTTGGGCGGATGGATGCCTTCTGGATGTCGATCGGCGTGGCTGGGTCGTTCTGAAAAAGGGGATCGTTCGATGGTCCGTTTGTTCCTGGTCGGCCTGGTGGGCTTGGCGTCGGTGGGACTCTCGTTCAAGGGAGGTCTGGCGGCTGGCAAAGAGCCTCCTCCTTTGATCCCGTTCGTCCTCCCTTGGGACGACCATGGGGCTGGGCCCACCAACGTCAGTGCTTGGCTCGATAAGCCAGCCGGGGCGCACGGCCCGGTCGTCGTTAAAGACGGCCACCTGTTCGACGGCCGGAAGCGGCTTCGCTTGCTGGGTGTCAACGTCGCCTTCGGGGCCAACTTCCCCAAGCACGACGACGCCTCGAAGGTCGCCGCGAGAATGGCCAAGTTCGGGATCAACTGCGTCCGGTTCCATCATATGGATATGCAGACGACCCCCAGCGGGGTCTTCTCCAAAGACGGCTGCACCTTGGACCCTTCGCAGCTTGACAAGCTGGACTTCTTCATCGCCGAACTCAAGAAGAACGGCATCTACACCGACCTCAACCTGCATGTCAGCCGGACCTATCCCGACCGTCCAAAGTGGGAAGGGATGCCCGGGTTCTTCAAAGGGGTGGACAACTTCGACCCCTCGATGATCGCCATGCAGCGGCAGTACGCCCGCGACCTGCTCACCCACCGGAACCCGTACACCAAGACCCGATACATCGATGAGCCCGCCGTCGCCCTGATCGAGATCAACAATGAGAACGCCTTGATTCAGGACTGGTGGGGCGGCCGACTCGACGCCATGCCCTCAGTCTACAAGGACGAACTCGCACGGCAATGGAACGCCTGGCTGTCGGCGAAATACCCCGACGCCGAGTCGCTCCGACGCGCCTGGGGGGCGTTCGAGACCCCTTTGGGGGCCGAGATTCTGGCCAACGCCGACTTTTCCCAAGGGTTGAAAGGCTGGACCCTGGAACAGCACGAAGGGGCCAAGGCTTCTGCGAAGGTCGAACCCAACGGACCCGGCAAGAAACCCGCCTTGACGATCGAGGTCCAGCAACCAGGCAAGGAATCCTGGCATGTTCAGTGCAACCACCCTGGAATCCGACTTGAAGGGGACCGGCCCTATACCTTGAGTTTCCTGGCCAAAAGCGACCAAGACCGCCGGATCATCGTCAGCGCGATGCAGGCCCACCCCCCCTGGACGACCCTCTGGTCGGCCCCGGTCTCGTTGACCACGATCTGGCAAGAATACCGCTTCACCTTCCAGCCGAGCGCCGGCGACACCCGGGGGCGAATCGGGTTCGGCGGCCTCGGTTCGGAGGTCGCTCGCTATCAACTGGCGGACGTCTCACTCAAAGCTGGCGGCGTGCTCGGGTTCCGTCCCGGGGAAGCCTATGGACGGATCGAGTTCGTCCGCAAAGCCGAGTTCAGCGCCAGGACTGCCGAAGGCCAGCGCGACTGGGTTCGCTTCCTCTGTGACGTCGAGACTCGTTACTGGACCGGTATGGCCCGATTCCTCAAAGACGACCTCAAGGCGGGTGCCTTGATTGTCGGCACCCAGATGGGCTGGAGCCCGCCGCAGGTCCAGGCAAATCTTGATGTGATTGACTCGCACGCCTACTGGCAACATCCCCACTTCCCCGGCAAACCCTGGGACCCGGACAACTGGACGGTCAAGAACCTGCCGATGGCCGGCCTGAGCGGCGGCGGCACCTTGCCGAATCTTGGCCTGGCGCGCGTGCAAGGCAAGCCCTTCCTCTGTACCGAATACAACCATGCCGCGCCCAATACCTATTCCTCGGAAGCTTTCCTACTTCTGGCAACCTACGCCGCCTTGCAAGACTGGGACGGGATCTTCCCCTTCGCCTACTCGCACCGGCTCGACGGCTGGGACGAAGGTCGCATCCCCAGCTTCTTCGACATCGATCAGCACCCGACCAAGATGGCCACCTTACCCCCGGCCGCGGCCATCTTCCTGCGAGGCGACGTGCCGCCGGCCCCGATGGCCTCGTTCGCCAGGCCCAGGTCTGAGCAACTCATTGAGGCGATCCGCCGCTCTGGTCCAGGGGTCCGGGCCGACGCCTTTGGCGTCCCTCGCGATCAAGCCCTGACCAGGCGCGTCGGTCTCGACCTGGAGGGCTCTCAAGAGGTCAGGCAGTCCAATGGGCCGCTGCCTTGGTCCTGGCAAGACGGGGTGGTCACGGTCGATACTCCCCGTTCCAAGGTCGTGATCGGCTCGGTCAAGTCAGGACCGTTTGACTTGAGCGGCGTCACCATCGATCCAAAGCCGAACCGGCAAGACTGGGCCGCGATCACCTTGACTTCGATCGAAGGGGACGCGATCGGTTCGCCAGGCCGCATCCTCGTCACGGCGACCGGGTTTGTTGAGAACACCGAGATGGGCTGGAAGGACGCCGAGAAAACGACCGTCGGGCGCGACTGGGGCAAGCGTCCGTCCCTGGTGGAAGGCGTTCCCGCAACCATCACTTTGCCCGTCTCCGCAACGAAGGTTCGTGCCTGGGCGCTTGACGAGCGCGGCGGCCGGCAAAGCGAAGTCAAGGTCCGCGCTAGCGGGTCGAAGGCGGTGGTCGAGATCGGTCCAGCCGCCCGGACGCTCTGGTATGAAATTATCATCATCCGTTAATAGCGTGCGGCCCCGCAGCCTCGGTCAACCCGAGGCCGCCCCTTGGCCGCCGAGTATATAACCAAGCGCAAGTTCTCGGTAAGCCTCGACTTGCGACTGTTGCCAAAGGTCGTCAAAGCCCAGTTCCTCGGCCAGCAAGGCTGCCACGCGGGGAGCGGCCTCAATGCTGGCGCGGGCGTCGAGCAAGAGGGCGCGGGTCCGCCTGCTGAGGACGTCTTCCACCGTGCGGGCTGATTCATGACGCGCCGCCCAGACGGCTTCGCCAGCCCGGTAGGGCAGGGATGGGTGCAACGGTTCACTCCAGTCGGGCCGTTCGGTGCAGAGCCTGATCAAAGGCTCGGCGTCGGACCCATAAACGGCGAAGGCGTCGTCTTCGGTTTCGGTCGGGGCGTCTTGCCAGCCGTGCAGGTGAAGCGACTCGGTGGCGCAGGGTTGTCGAGGCAGATCAGCCACCTCCGAGGCGCGGTCCACGGCGTCGGCGCCCATGCGGCGATAGGTCGTCCACTTTCCGCCGGTGATCGTGACCAGGCCCGATTTTGAGGTAAGTAACGCATGCTCGCGTGAGAGTTTCGCCGTGCTCTCGGCATGGCCGTTGCTGATGAGCGGACGCAGACCGGCGAAGGTGCTCAGGACGTCGCTCTCGACCGGGTCTTTGCTGAGGTAGCGCGCAGCATGGCTCAGGAGGAATTCGATCTCCTCGGCCAGGGGGCGAGGCTCGATTGACAGGCTTTTTACAGGGTTGTCGGTTGTGCCGACCAGGGTCCGGCCGTGCCAGGGGATCGCGAACAGGACCCGGCCGTCATCGGTCTTGGGGATCATGATCGCGGTCCTGCCCGGCAGGAACGCGCGGCTGAGCACGAGGTGGGCCCCCTGACTGGGGCGGATCACAGGCGTGGCCT
>JBDTIR010000597.1:0-4973 GCA_039936275.1 Isosphaeraceae bacterium
GCCGTTGTCGCGCCAGTCCACCGCGAGCACATGGTGCGTGTGCCCTTCAAACGTCTTCAACACCTTACCACTCGCAACATCAGTGACCTTGAGGAACTTGTCAGCGGCGCAGGTCGCCAGCTTTGAACCGTCCGGGCTGAACCGGACGCCGAACACGGTGTCGGAATGGAGCGAATCGGGCAAGGTTTTGGCCAAGATCCCTTTGCCGACCTCCCAGATTTTCACCTCGCCGGAACGAGACGGTTCGCCGCCGCCGGTGGCCAGTAAGGTGCCGTCGGGGTTGAAGTCAAGCGTCAAGACCCGGAATGCGTGCGGGCCGAGCGGCTTGGACTCCGACCACGCACCGGAGAACGTCCAGGTCTTAAGCGTCTTGTCGGCCGATCCGGAAACCAACGTTCCGTTGTTCAAGAAAGCAATCGCCTGGATCGGCTGGATCGCCTGATTATTCGGCGCATTGTGACCGAAGGCGATGACCCCTTGACCTGATTCGACTTCCCAGACCTTCAAACCTCCAACGGACCCGGCCGTCACCATCCGAGCCCCGTCCGGCGAGAAGGCCACGCCTTGCACGGCCCCGGCATGCCCGGTCAAGGTTCGCACAAGCGAACCATCCGCTAACTTGAACACATAAGCCGTCTTATCGGATGATCCGCTCAAGAGCAAATCCCCCTTGGGACTGACCGCCAAGGTCAGGACCGCGTCACCATGACCGGAAAGGACCGCCCCTGCTTTGCCGTCGGCGGTTAGCCAGAGTCGGATTGTCTTGTCGAGGCCGCCGGTGATAATCGTCTGTCCATCAGGGGTGACGGCCACGGCATGCACCGCTCCGGCGTGTCCGTTGAGCACGATCGGCTCGGCGGGAGCGGCGTCCGGGGTGTCGGGCACGGTCCAGATCCGGCCGGTGCCGTCGGCCGAGACCGACGCCAGACGCTTGCCGTCTGGCAAGAACGCAACCCCGTTGACCGGCCCTGTGTGGCCTTTCAAGGCGAGTGTTTCCTTGCCATCGGCCAGGTTAATGATGCGGACGATCCCATCAGCGCCGCCGGTGGCGAGGCTTTGGCCTCCCGGGGCAAGCGCAAGAGCGAAGACCTGCGCGGCGGGGTGTTCGATCCGCCGCGTCTCTTTACCGTCGTCGGGGTTCCAGAGGCGAATCGAGCGATCAAGCCCGCTTGAATAGATCGTCTTACCGTCGGGCGCAACGACAACGGCCTTGATCTGGTCGGCGCTGCCGGTGAAGGTTTTGGCTTCGCCGCCGGTGGGCAGGTTCCAGAGGGTAACGATCTGGTAGCCGCCAGCGGCCAGTTTTGTGCCGTCAGAGCTGAATCGGATCGACTGGATGATATCTTTATGTCCGGCTAATGAGACGATTTCCAGGCCGGAGTCGGCGTCATAGACCTGGACGAGGTTCGCCCGTCCGGCGGCGATCCGCTTGCCGTCGGCGGTCAAGTCCACGGCGACGATTGGCTGAACGCCCGGGGGCAATGAGCCCAGCTCGATCGGTTTGGGAGGCTCGGCCAAGGTGTCGGAATCGTCCTTGGCGCCGGCGTCAATCCAGAGCTTGAGCAGGCCCAACTCTTCGGGCGAGAGCGGCGGGTTGTCCTTCTTATCCTTGGGCGGCATGACCGGCTCGACCCTATGCGCGGCCATCTTGAACAGCAGGCTCTCGTCGGCCTTGCCCGCGACGATCGCGGGGCCGTGCTTTCCCCCTTTGAGCATGCTCGGCACGTCTTCCAGGCTCAGCTTGCTCTCCATCATTGCGCTATTATGGCAGCCGATGCACTTGCCGTCGAAGACCTCGGCCACCTCGCCCGCATAGCTGATCGGCTCAGTCCTCGTCGGCACAGTCACGGCGATCGGCGTCGGGGCCGGCTTCGGCTCGTCCGCCTTCACGACTCCCACGGAGAAAACCAAGACGGCCAAAATCGGCAAGCAACGCATCGGGGGGTTCCTTATCTCGTTTGTAGGAGGCAGTTACGAGTGGGCAGTGGGCAGAAAGCATGGTTCACCACGGAGGCCCAGGAAATACGAAGAAAGGTGCGAAGAAGAATGAATTTAATTCCGTCATGCCCTTGCTAGCAGACCCTTGTTTCACCTGCCCACGATCCACTCTCTTTCTGCCCACTGCCCACTGCCCACTCATAACTATTTATAAATACTCAATGAAATCACGTTCGATGGCTCATTCACGTTGACGTTGGGCTTTGTCTTCGCGTTCGGGTCTTTGCTGAACGGGAATGGTCCGGTGCCTCGGAGCACGAAGGAGTAGTTGCCGGGGGGGACGTTGGCGGGAACGGTCAGTTTAAGCGTGACGGAGTTCGCATCCTTGGCAATGGCAACGGTCGCGGCCGGAACATTCGGAGGCAGATCGGACGCGGCGACCTGGATCGCCTCGGTCATGGTCGGAGAGCGGTTGACTTCGGCCTGGATCTCGATCGAGCCGCCGGGGGCGACGACCCGGTGCGCAGGCTGGGCCGAGAGTCGGAACGGGGCGGACGAACCAACGGCCACAATCAAGGAACTGGTGATCCGGGCGCGTGCCGAAGGGGGCTGGACGTTGGGCGTCGGTGGCCAGACGAGCACGCCTGGCAGGGCGTCTCGGCTGATTTCAGGGCGGACCTTACTCGTGCCTGGAACGTAGTCGAGGACCTCCTTGCGGTCTCCAGAAAGAGAGCGACCGACCAGGCGAAGGGCGACCAACTGAGGCAAGATCCCGGGATCGGCCGAGAGAACAAAGGGGGACGCAAACTGTCCAGGACCAATCAAGACGGGGTCGGCGCTCAGGCCAGGCGGCAACCCCCGGGCCTCAACCTGGATCGGCCCGTTGAACCCGTCGAGCCGGTTAGCGACCAGAGTCAGGCTGGTCCGGCCTCCGGCCCCAAGATTCAAGGCGCCGGCTTGCGCCAGGTCGTCGGGGACGGCGTAGAGCCGGAAGTCGGGCCGTTCCGGACGGACGTTGAGCCGGTAGGCAAACCGAGCGTCGCCTCGCTGCGAGCCGAACAGGTCGCTCAACACAACCTGATAGGTCCCGTCCTCGGGCGCTTGCCAACGCACGGCGGCATCGACCGTCGATGTCGGGAACCTCGGATTGCCCGCCCTGGTCGGGTCGGTCAGGTCGTCACCCGTGGCCAGGTCTTGCGGCTTGGCGTTCTCAATTACTTTCTGAATCACAAATGCCGGGTCGGCCGGAGCGTCGAGCCGCTCCGACTGGACCTCGATCCACCAAACCTCCCCTTTATGCGCTGAAAACCGATAGACGTCCACGTCGCCCGGACTCCCGAAGCGACCGAAGACGTCGCAGGGCGGCGTGATCGCTTGCGCTTGATCCGGACCGTTCGGCTCGGTTTCAAGCACGACCGGGTCGGTCGCTTCGGCCAGGAAAACCGGGTTCGACCAGGCCGAGACCCCGAACAAGCGTTGCCAGGTTCCCAGGCGAGAGGCGGTCACGGAACTCCAGGGGCCAGGTAAAATGCCGTCGGTTGAACCTTGCGGGGTCAAGGTGATTTCGAGCCGCTCCAGGGGGCGGCCGTCGACTGTCAAGGTCGGGTCGAGAACGCCTCCCAGGTTCCTGCCAATCAAGGTGGCCCGACGATCCGCGCCAGGGGCGACCACCACCGGGTCAATCGAATCCAGATGTGGGCCGTCGTGCAAGGTGAGCCGATACCCATAATCAACCGAGCCGGCATAGATCACGTCGTGGACCTTGACCACGTAGCGGCCGTCGCTCGGCAAGGTCAGATCAAGAAATGGGTCGGAGCCATAAAAGTCGTGTCCTTCGGCGATCTCGATCCCGCTGGGACCGTCGACGTGCAAAACGGCGTCAATCCTGCTGTCGATCCGAGCCCCCTCCAGATCAAGCAAGACGCGCTGGCCTGCTTTTCCTTCGAATGCGAAGCAATCCACGTCGGCCGCGGCGTCCATCCGACCGTTGACGGTCGAATTCAAGGCGATCGTCCCAGCTTGCTCAGGGACGTTGTTCGGCTCCGTCTCGGTCGATTCCGGACGATTGCCGACCACGAACGTTCGAGGGTTGCTCACCCCCAAAGGACCGAAAACACGGACGTCGTGATGTCCCACCGGCGTCCCCGGCGCAATCGCGATGGTAAAAACCGGCCCTTTCTTCTGAAAAGCGCGCAGGCCCGGATGATCGAACCAGAGGGCGTCCACCCCTTCGAGATCGGTTCCGGAAGTCTGGACCGTGACCGTCTCGCCGGCCTGTCCGCCGCTCGGAAAGACCCCTTGCAGCCTGGGATGCGGACGCTGAGCCCGAGCAGTCCCCGGCGTCAGGGTCATCCCCAGAAGCGCAACGGCGAACGCCAAAGAGACGCGAAGAGTCGGAATCATCGGCGTGGACTCCGGCAAAAACAGGAAGGCGGCGCATCCAGGCGTCGTGTCCAGGCCAAAGGCAGGCGCGGACAACAAAACGCATTGCGGCGGGTCGAACCAATCTGGCCCACCGACGGGGTCGGCGGCCGTGTCGTCGATAAGCAGGGGTCGCGCCGATATTCTAACCAAGATCAGGAGGCGAGCGGAAGACTCTACTTCACTTCGCCAGTTGCCTCAATGAAACCGCAAGGGCGAAGCCTTCAGCGCGTGCTCGAATCCGCCATTCCGGAATATTTTTGGAAATAAGTGAAATCCGCCCCAAGGGTGGCGATGGTGCAAAGGTGACGTCTGAGAACAATCGCCAATCCGTACCGGCGTCCAACCGTGGACGCCAAACGCGGGAGGCGGCCTTCCTTTGGTCCCTGTTTTGACTTGTCGCACCTTCTCAACGGAGCATCACCCAATGTCTTGCAGCGACGCCCGACGCCTGGCCAATCAACGCAACGCCCAGAAGTCCACCGGTCCAAAAACCGAAACAGGAAAACTGGCCTCACGGATGAATTCCTTGACCCACGGCATGAGAAGCGAGCACGGCCTCGTTCCGCCTCACCTTGTCGAGGGCGTGGCCAAGCATCATAAAATGCTGATTG
>JBDTIR010000598.1:0-3068 GCA_039936275.1 Isosphaeraceae bacterium
GGACAGCCGTCCCGGCCGCTTCGGTGTAGGGCCGTCCCGGCCGCTTCGGTGTAGGGCCGTCCCAGCCGCTTCGGTGTTAAGGACAGCCGTCCCGGCCGCTTCGGTGTAGGGCGGCCGTCCCGGCCGCTTCGGATTTTGAGATTGCGGCCGGGACGGCCGCCCTACATCCAGACTTTGCAATCCTCCTGCTTTCCATCGAGGCCCGATTGACCACAACGACCCGGTCCAAGCCCAGCCCCCCTTCGAACCCCAATCCCGCATGGCCGCGCGGGCTCCCTTTGCGCCTGGAGGACGTCCGGGTGCGTCGTGGAGACAATGAGATTCTCAAGGGGATTAACATGACTTTTGAACCAACGCATCGCTACATTGTTGTCGGTGCTTCCGGATCAGGTAAGAGTACCTTGATCCGGCTCTTGAACCGGCTTGACGACCCGACCGAAGGCCGGCTCCTGATCGGCGACCACCCGTTGACGTCCTTGCCGATCCGGGCGGTTCGTCAAGGGGTGGCCCTGGTCTTCCAGGCCCCTCGCCCCTTACCGGGCACCATCGCCGAGAACCTCTTGTACCCGTTTACCGTCCGCGGCTGGAAAATCCCAAAGGCCGACCAGCTTGCCGACGCCCTTGACGAGGTCGGCCTCGATCCCCAATGGCTGGAGCGTGACGCCTCAGCCCTCTCCGGCGGCGAACGTCAGCGCCTGGCTCTGGCCGTCGCGCTCGGGGCAGAGCCGGAAATCCTCGCCCTGGACGAGCCGACCTCGGCCCTCGACCCGGCCGCCGCCCGCAAGCTGGCCGACGTCCTCAACCAGCGGGCGGCTCGCTCTGGCCTGCGCACGATTACGGTGACCCACCACCGTGAGCACGCCCCCTGGTTCGGCGATCAAGGCGTGGTGCTCGACGGCGGCCAGGTGGTTGAGGTCGGCCCTGTGCGCGAGGTGCTTGCCCGAGCCGACGCCGCCGCATGGGCCTCGCCAAGGTCGCCGAAAGAGAAGGAGGACGCATGACTCAGAGCATCGGCCCGACCTGGGCAAACCTACTCTGGTCCACCTTGCCGGTCCTGGTGGTCTTGGCCCTGCTCTCCTGGCGAAGGCTGGGGCAGGTCACCCCCCTGGCCGTCTCAATGCTCCGCCTGGTCGCGCAGCTCGGACTGCTGAGCATGGCTCTGGGCTGGATCTTCGCCGCCCAATCCCCCTGGATTGTCGGGGCCGTCACCCTGGCGATGCTTTTGGTCTCGGCGCACACGGTCGGCTCTCGCCAGGTCGGTCGGCGCTGGGAGGTGCGCGTTGAGGCATTCATCTCGATCGGTCTGGCAACAATCATCGTGATGGTCGTGGCCTTGCGTCTGGCCCTGCGGCTCACCCCTTGGTA
Source organism: Isosphaeraceae bacterium (assembly GCA_039936275.1). Lineage (GTDB taxonomy): Bacteria > Planctomycetota > Planctomycetia > Isosphaerales > Isosphaeraceae > JBDTIR01. Next base: position 1,366 of record JBDTIR010000598.1, read on the forward strand.
CGACGCCAGGACGGTCATCCCCCTGGTGGGGATGGTCTTGGGCAACAGCCTGACCGGCGTTTCCCTGGCGGCCGAACGGCTCGAAGGCGAACTCCGCGCCGAGCGCGACCGGGTTGAATTGCGGCTCGCCCTGGGCGCGACCTCGCGACAGGCCGCGCTGCCTGCCTTACGCGCGGCGGTCCGTGCGGCCCTGACTCCCATTATCAACAACATGGCGATTGCCGGAATCGTCTCAATTCCAGGCATGATGACCGGCCAGCTTCTGGCGGGGGCGGATGTCAATGACGCCTTGCGCTATCAGATCTTGATTTATCTGGCGATTAGCGGCACCGTCGGGCTGGGCACCCTGGGCTTGCTCGCCTTGCGACTCCGTCGCTACTTCACACCGGCCTACCAGTTGCGGGCCGACCGACTTGGCACCCCTGGCGGTTGATCCAAACGGCCGCCCGCCCCTTTGTCCGGGCAAGGCGGTCCGCTACACTTTGAGCGGGCAACCCCGGGCCCATGGTATTGGGCTGGAACGGCTGAACCATTCCCCGTTTTTGAAGGAGACTCTCGACGATGCGGACCCTCTGTTTGTGCTCAATGGTCCTGGCCGCGTTGATGGCCACGGCCCTTGCCGATGACCCGAAGCCGAACGACAAGACCCTTGGCCAGGCGCCCCCCGAAGGCGCCGTCGTCCTGTTTGACGGCAAGAACCTGGACGCTTGGGTGAAAGGCAACGGTAAGGACCCCGCCGATTGGCCCGTCGCCAACGACGTCATGACCGTGGGCAAGGGGAACATCCAGACCGAGAAAACCTTTGGCGACTTCAAACTCCACGTCGAGTTCAACGTCCCCTATATGCCCGACAAGAAGGGCCAAGCTCGCGGCAACAGCGGCGTCTATCTGGCCGGGATTTATGAGCTTCAGGTGCTCGACTCCTACGGCTTGAAACCCCAGACCAATGACTGTGGCGCGATCTATTTACAGCACGCCCCGGCGGTCAACGCTTGCAAGCCGCCGCTCCGCTGGCAGACTTACGACGTCACCTTCCACAAGGCCCGGGGGAACCAGAAGGCCCGCGTGACCGTCTTGCAAAACGGCATCACCATCCTCGACGACAAGGAAATCGAGCCCACGCCCGGCGGCATCAACAGCAAGGCGGGCGACGACGGCCCGATCCTGCTTCAATACCACGGCAACAAGGTGCAGTATCGCAACCTCTGGATCGAACCCATCAAATAAGACCAATCAACCGTCAAGCCCCTGGAATATTCAGAAATGAAGGAGACGGCCCGGTCCTACTTCCGAATATTCCAGGTGTCATGATGGTTAATTATGCATGGAGTTTGAGATTCCCAAATCTGAGATCAAAATCAAAATGGAACCCAACTTCCAGGCCGACGCGCAAAACTCCGTCTTAGCCCGCAGTCTTCTCAAGAGCCTGGATCGCGGCGTCGTAGTTCGGTTCCTGGGCAATCTCGGGGACGTATTCAACATACTGAATCGTGTTCGACGCATCGACCACGAAGATGGCCCTGGCCAGAAGCGGGATCGGCAACCCCTGGATCAGGACGCCGTAATGCTCGCCGAAACTGTGATTATGGGCATCGGACAGGTTCTGGAGCCCCTCAATCTGGGCGTCCGTGCAGAACCGCTTCTGGGCGAAGGGCAGGTCGAGGCTGATCGTATACGCCGAGACCTTGTCGCCGATCGCCTTG
>JBDTIR010000599.1:0-3332 GCA_039936275.1 Isosphaeraceae bacterium
AAAGCGGCCAGCATCGCCATGATCGGCTTGCCTTCAAACGGAGATTCCGAGGACGGACTCGATTCGGGTTCCGGTTCCGGCTCGGGTTCAAGGGCCAGGCCGTTGATCTGGGCCTTGAGCAGGGCGATCGGATCGGATTCGGTCGTCAAACAGGTGATCGGCTCGGGTGCAACGAATCGCTCGGCGCGGGCCTGGCGGAAGGCGTGCATGGCCTCGTTGTAAGCCTTGCGCAGCTTGGTTTCATAACGCTCAAGGCGGAGGTATTCCTTCGAAGGCCGCAAGGGGAAGCCCATTCGGCTCAACTCGCGTTCCTTGGCGTCGAGCGGTTCCAGTGCGTCCACCATCAAGATGTGAACTGCGTCGGCCTGTTCGCACATGAGGGTAGCCTGGTCGGCGGAATCGGCTGAGGGATTGAGGATCGGGTAAGAGGCTCGAAGGTCGGGGCCGACGCCCATCAAGGTCGCGGCCAGGTTGCATTGGGTTTCGTCCCAACCAATGTTCTCGATCAAAGGAACACCGAGCGCATCCCAGCGGGCCAAGATCCATCGGCACCCTTGCGCGGTTTCACGCAGCCGACTGGCGGTCCGAGAAGGATGTTTGGGCAGGCGAGCGGCGATTTCCTCGGCGGCCCGACAGCGGTCTTCGTCCCAGCAAAGATCGGCGCGGTCGGCCTGGTCGTTGACTTGGGCGCGGATCATGAATTGGCAATAGTCGAGCCGAGCGGCGGCGTCGGCGACCTGTTCGAGCAACCAGGCTTGGTTATCGGTGTCAGGATGATAGGCGTCGATCAGCATTTTATTGTGCTTGGCGACGGCTTCGGTGAGATGCGGCGGAACCAGGCCGTGTTCGCTGCGCATGCCGTGAGTGAGCGAGTTCATCCGCGAGGCCAGCTTGCCGGCTTCGGTTTTTGGACCTGTGGACTTCTGGGCGTTGCGCTGATTGGCCAGGCGTTGGGCTTCGGTGCAAGACATCGGTTGATGCTCCTTTTAGGAGGGTGAACCAGTTCCGTTTTGTTCAGGGGCCACAAGACCGCCACGGGTTCGGCGTCGGTTGGTGGACGCCGGTACGGGCTTGATATTGTTGTGAACGTCACTCCTACACCATCGCCAAGGGGTATTCGGTCTTCTCTTTTTTTTAAAAATATCGGAAGACCGTGATCAGCGAGCATGAAAACGGCCCTTGGAGGGTTCGGCACGCGCGTTGCGTAAATCGCCCAGAGGTAAGTCGGCGATCTCGACGATCGCGTGGCTTTTGAGGTTTTCGCAACCAAAAATGGGAGGGAACGTAGCGATGTCCAAGTCTCAGAAATACAAGGTCGGCGACCATGTGGGCTGGAATTCGGAAGCCGGGCAGGTGAGCGGCAAGATCACCAAGGTCCATACCAAGGACACCGAGTACAAGGGACACCCTCGCCACGCCAGTGAGGACGAGCCGCAGTATGAGATCAAGAGCGACAAGACTGACCACGTCGCGATGCATAAAGGCTCGGCGCTGCATAAGATCGAATGAAGCCGAGAGCGGCCGTTGGACGGCAAGGGGTTCCGCGCGGATCCAGGGTTGCCGGAAATCGTCGCCTGGTGTAGGGTTGGCGCGATCCCAAGGGAATGGGGTCCGTTCGGCCCGTTTTGGAAGAAAAAGGAGCGCGCTGCGAACATGAATGGAGTCACGTCGCCGGACCAGGCCGGGCAAGGAACGGCCAAGACAATATATGTAGACGCCAATCCCTTGGCGGATCGCCATCTGACTGGCATCGGACGCTATACGGCTCGGGTCGCCCTGGCGCTGGCCAGGCAGGCGCCGATCCGGTTTTTCTCGCAAGATCAAGAGTTAGTCGCCCCGGTTGATCTCAACTGGGACCAGGACCAGGACCTCGCCTGCTGGGGCCGCCGGGTCTGGCGCAGTCCTCGCCGATCATTGGGAGTGCCGGAGGCGGAGAGCGTCGGGCTTTATTGTTGCTTGCGGCCGATCGAGCGGACCTTTCCGTTTGAGGTCAGCGTCTTGCACGACTTCACCCCCTTGGTCGTGCCGCACACGCACTCCGAGGCGACCCGGTCGATGTTCCAGGGGTTTTTCGCCAAGAGTTTGCTGTCGTCCGACGCTGCGCTCTCGGTCTCGCACTCGACGAAGGCCGACGCCGCCTGGCTCTGCGATTTTCCGCAAGACCAGATCGTGGTCAACCATTCCGGGCCGAGCATCTGCGTCAAGCGGCACCTGCACGCGCGTCCGGTGGTCCGGCGACCGAACGTGGGGATCGTGGTCTCGACCCTGGAGCCGAGGAAGAACGCCTTCTTTTTGCTCGACTGGTTCAAGAACACCACGACCTTGCCCAAGGACAGCGAACTCTGGTGGGTCGGCCCGATGGGCTGGCTGACCTCCAAACGCCGGCTCAAGGAGTATCAGAAGCTCCAGGGGCGTCGAATCCGGTTCCTGGGGGTCGTCTCTGACGCCAAACTCTGCCAGCTTTACCAGACGGCCGCCTGGTCGGTCTATCCGTCTCTTTATGAAGGGTTTGGGTTCCCCGTGCTCGACGCCTTGCGGCACGGCACCCCGGTCCTGACCAGTTACAACAGCGCACTTCGCGAGTTCCGTTGTCCCGGGGTCGGCTTCTTCGACCCCTGCGACCCCGCCACGCTCGACGATGCCTGGCGTTCGCTGCACTCGGCCGGCCCGATCACGATTCTTCGCGATGAGCTTGACGCCCACTACTGCTGGGACCGAGTGGCGCGGACCCTGGTCGGCCTGCCTGGTCGGTCCCGCACCGAACCCCTTGCGAATTCTTCCCCGTCTCGAGCGGCCTGAAGACGGCGGGCCGAGGCTGAGGGGTGAGGCCCTCCAGCCTCCTCTCCCGAGGTCACACGCGCAGAGATCGCGAGATATAAAATCCTTTGTAATATGAAGAATTGCCGACATATTTTGAGGATGTCACCAGGGCGAAGATCACATCTTCCTCGCGTGCTCCGTTCTTGAGGGCGTTGACGAAGGCGGTGATGAGGTTCGGGTCTGGGTTGATCGGCACGCGGGGGTCGTTCATGGGCAAGGGGCCGTTGCGGAGGAAGCCGAAGGTCTCGTCGGGGAGGTAGCGAAAGAGGTCGTTCACGACGATCTTGTTGTAATACTCAGGGCTGGAGAGGAGTTGAGACAGGATCGTGGCGCGGGGGGTGCCGGTGTTGAGTTGCTGGACGAGCGAGTTGAAGAAGGAAGGCGGCACCGGGTAGATATCCGCGATGTCTCGGAAGGCGGCCTGGAGGAAGCCGAGGTTGGTTCCGCCGGCTTGGCTGTAATATTCCGGGCTATTGGTGAGGATCAGGACCAGATCTTCACGTCGGGCGTAG
>JBDTIR010000600.1:0-5551 GCA_039936275.1 Isosphaeraceae bacterium
GCTGAAGCTCCTGCACGGCATGCCCGTGGCCGCGGGAAGTGTTCACGTCTTCAATGGTGTGACGAACCAGTTTTACACCACGAGGCTTCCCTTCCGAGAGGACTGCCTGAGCCACGAGACCTATCCCGAGCCGACCCCCCTGCCCTTCGGCCACGCCTCGACGGCCGCGACCCTGTTCGACGCGGCCCGGACCTCGCTTGACGGCCCTTTGAGCTTGCCCTTGGACCGTGACCTCGTGACCGCGATCGACTGCCCTCGCTGCGGCTGGAGGGTCGAAGTCATGCGGCCGAGGACCTCGGTGGGCCAGGCGGAAGCCGTCTGTCCCAACTGCCAGGAACCGGGCCGTCCGGAGATCATCAGCGCCGTTGATGACGGTTCCCCCCTCGCCGATCAGACGCTCGCGAGATTGGGCGTGCCGGCTTACGATATCGTGCGGGTCGCCGGCGCAGACGGGTCCGGCTTCTTCCTCTTGACCGCCGACCGCGCCGCGTTTGATCGGGAATGACCGACCCTCGAAGGAACCGGATCAATGGCGACCTCAACTCGAAGCACCGCCGACCCCATCGCTGGATCGTGGATTCCTCCTCTGGAGAACGGGGACCGCTTAACCCGCGCCGAGTTTGAGCGTCGTTATGATGCGATGCCGAACCTCAAGAAGGCGGAATTGATCGAAGGAATCGTGTATATGTCCTCACCTGCCTCGCATCAAGGACACGGCAAGCCGCGATTTGACTTGATTGGCTGGCTTGGGCTGTATCGCGCTGGTACGCCCGGCATTGAGGGCGGCGACAACGGCTCGATCCGGCTCGATCTGGACAGCATGCCCCAACCTGATGCGTTCCTGATTGTTCGCCCTGAGCTCGGCGGCCAGGTTCGGATCAGCGATGACGATTATGTCGAGGGAGCGCCGGAACTGGTCGCGGAGGTTGCGTCCAGTAGTGTCAGTTATGATCTTCACGTGAAACTTCGGCTCTACCAGAGAAACGGCTCACGCGAATATCTCGCCTGGAGGGTTAGAGACCACGCATTTGACTGGTTTGTGCTTCGCGAGGGCCGTTACGAACGCCTACCCATGACCCTGGAAGGCTACTATCAAAGTGAAGTCTTCCCCGGCCTCTGGCTCGACCCGGCAGCCTTGATCCGGGGCGACATGGCCAAGGTGATTCAGGTGGCCCGGGAAGGACTTGCCACGCCCGAGCACGCCGCGTTCGTCGAAACATTGCGGCAAGCGGCCCCCAAAGGCTCGGAGGGTGGACGGCCTTGAGCACCGACGACATGGTCTTCGAGGACGTCGCCTACCGGGAGCCAAGCCGGCTCCGCCGCCCCGACCGCGACCGCCGCCTTGCTGTGATCGCCTACGAGGTCCCCGGGCCGACCGACCTCCCCATCTTCATCGACCGACGCCCGACTGACGCCATCGAACGACACGCCCTCAGTGATACGACCGTTGAACTGGGAGGCATCCTGCTCGGCAAGGAATGCGTGGACGACGAGACCGGCGAGCCGTTCGTCTGGGTCACGGAATCGCTCCAGGCCAAGAATTATGAAAATACGCAAGCGAGTTTTACCTATACACATGAATCTTGGGAAGAGATCACCCGCGAGCGAGACCGGCTTCATCCTGATCTTGACATCGTTGGCTGGTATCATACCCATCCGGACTTCGGGATCTTTCTCTCAGGGATGGACCTGTTCATCCATCAGCACTTTTTCGCTCAATCGCTTCAGGTCGCCCTGGTCGTGGACCCGATCCGGCAGACGCGCGGGTTTTTTCAGTGGCGCGACGGTCGGCTCGATCAGGTGGGCGGCTACTTTTTGGTGGCCGACCGGACCGAGCGGATCACCCTGTCGCGTCTGGCCAACGACCTTGAGGACATCCCCAACGCCGACGGCGGCGGAGGGGGCCTTTCGCCCCGCCTGGAGGCCGAACTAATCGCCATGCTCTCACGTCCACATCAACCGATGACCGCGGCTGCGTCGCCCCAGGCCGCCGCGATGTTCAGTCTTCTGGGCCTGATCGTCGGCGCTCTCGGACTGGCCGTCTGGTTCTGGCTCCAAGGGATGAACCAGAACATCCGGGTCCAGACGGCCGAGCTGCAAAGCCTGGTCAAGGAACTCAAACTGGACCGCGAGGCCGACGACGCCGATCGCGACCTGGAACGCATCAGGGCCAAGGAATCGGCCCTGGACGTCCTGCTTCGCGAGGTGCAAGTCGGCGGCCCTTCCGAGCGGTTCACCGACCTTTACACCAAGGCCGTTCAAGAGCGAGACGCAGCTCGGCGCAAGACCAGCCGGTTGGAGGCCGTCAATGACGAGATTTCCAGCCGGCTCGTCGCGCTTAGGTCGGACCGGTCGAGTCTAAAGACGGAGCTTGAGGCGTCGAAGAAAAAGAATGACGATGAGTTTACTGACCATAGAAAGACCTTTGCAAAACAAGAAACGGAACTCAAAAAAAAGAGTGCCAAGCTTGATGAAGCGACCGAACTCTTGAAAGGAACGGCCGCCGAGACCTTGAGCTGGAAGTACAATGTTGCCTGGTTCACGGCGGCCGGCGGCTGGGTCGTCAGTCTGCTTCTGGCTCTGTTCCTGGCCGTCGTCGCCAGCCGGCCTTCGCCCAACCGGCGGCCCGACGCCGATCCAGGCAACCCGAGGCCGCCCCACTCGATCACTGGCTGACGACCCTGTTGAGGCCCGCGATGCGATCCGTTGTTTTGATCTTCGCCTTGCTGTGGACCGTTTTTCTTGGAAGTTTCGCACTCGCAGGGTCGACTGCGCGCGGGCAAACCGAGCAGACCGCCCTCGTGAATCCTTCAACGAATGCGGACACGGTCGCGGTCCCGCCGCCGAGCGCGAAGGCGTTGCGCTATTATCGTAGCGGCAACTTGCTCTGGTTTGTGGATCTGGCGTGGGGCCTGGCTATGCCGATGCTCTGGCTCTGGACCGGCGCGTCGGTGAGGCTGCGCGACTTCTCCTGGCGAGTTGGCCAGCGCTGGTTCGTCGCGCTAGCGATTTATGCGGCCCTCTATCTTGCCATCAGCGCCTTGCTTGAATTTCCGTTCACCTATTATGTCAGTTACGTCCGTCCCCATTCTTACGGCTTATCGCATCAAGGTTTCCCCAAGTGGTTCGGCGACGCCTTGAAGCGGCTTGGGGTGGGGATGCTCTTGATCGCCCTCTTGCTCTGGATTCCTTATGGCTTGATGGCGCGAAGTCCTCGACATTGGTGGATCTACACGTCCTTGATGGCGGTCCCGGTCCTGGTTAGTCTGGTCCTGGTCATGCCGATCTGGTTTGATCCTTTGTTCAATCGTTTTGGGCCGATGCATGATCAGGCGCTGGAAGCGAAGATCCTTGCTTTGGCCGACCGGGCGGGGATTGAGGGGGGGCGGGTCTACGAGGTGGACAAAGGGCGCGACACGTCGACGGTCAACGCCTACGTCACGGGCCTGTTCGGCACCAAGCGGATCGTGCTCTGGGACACCTTGCTGGCGAAGCTCAGCCCCGACGAGGTCTTATGCGTGATGGGGCACGAGATGGGGCATTTCGCTCTTGGACACGTCTTGATTGGATTATTGCTTTCATGCCTGGGAAATCTCGTCGGTCTGGGATTCATTCACTGGACCGTGACACGGTTGCTCCGCTGGGATTGGCTGCGCACGAGGACTGGGCTTGATCGTCTGGCGGACGTGGCTACTTTGCCGTTATTGCTCTTGGTGGGCAAGGTGTTCGTTCTGGCGACTTTGCCGATCGGCCTGGCGATCAGCAGACATCAGGAGTTTGAGGCCGACCGCTTCGCCCTGGAGATCACGCGCAACAACCATGCCTGCGCCTCGACCTTCGTGAAACTTCAACTCAATAACCTGAGCCATCCGCGCCCGGGCCCCTTCTATAAACTCTGGCGCGCCTCGCACCCGTCGCTTGGTGATCGGATTGATTTCAGCAACACATATCGCCCCTGGACAACCGGCGATGAGGGACGATACGAGCGCTACTTTCGATCCAAGGGCGTTGGACCCAACGACGAGGCGAACTCAGACCACGCCTCCAACGGACCTCCGTAGGTGAACTCGACCTTTGACCAAAGTTCTCGACGGCTTCTCGATCGCGCGGCTTGACGTGCGTCAAGGCCGACGTAAACTGGACGGTCTCGGTTGGGTCCGCATTGATTCCCACCTTCTGGGCCGCGCCGCAAGCCGAAAGAGGACTGAGCCCGCGATGACTGTCCGCGCCATGCCCGTGATGCTCGGTGTGCTGGCCATTCTGGCCATTGCCTACCGATACTACAGCGCCTTCCTGGCCGCCAAAGTTGCCGCGCTCGACGACCGCAACGTCACCCCCGCGCACACCAAGTACGACGGCCAGAATTATCTGCCGACCAACCGTTGGGTGCTTTTCGGGCACCACTTCGCGGCGATTTCTGGTGCCGGGCCGTTGATCGGACCGGTCCTGGCGATCCAGTTCGGCTACCTTCCGGGCTTGATCTGGCTGATCGTCGGCGTCTGCCTGGCAGGCGCGGTGCAAGACTTCCTGGTCCTGGTCGCCTCGACCCGCCGAGAAGGCCAGAGCCTCGCCGGCATCGCTCGTAAGGAGATCGGCCCGGTCGCCAGCGTGGCGACCGCTATTGCCATTCTTTACGTCATTATCATCGCCCTGGCGGGCCTTGGGATCGTCGTCGTCAAGGCGCTCGGCGGCGAGGAAGTGCCGATGAAAGCCGGCGCGACCCTCGTCGCCTCGGGCTTCGAGCACACTCGCACCCCAGGCGCACCCGACGTCCTGTACACGATTCCCCCTGGTTCGACCTACCACTACGGAACCGGGCCGGGCGAGTCCTTGTCCTTCCATGAGTCGTTCGAGCTGGCCATTCCCTCCAACGCCCCTCTGAAGATTGGCGAAGACGGTAAAGGGCTCGTTCTGCCCGAGCAGACCCGCCGCTTGGTCCGGGGCTCGTCTTGGGGGACGTTCACGATCGCCTGCACCGTACCGATCGCGTTTTTGGTCGGCTTGTATATGTATCGATTCCGCAAAGGGAAAGTCGTCGAGGCGTCGATCGTGGGTGCCATTGCGGTGCTCGCGGCCACGGTCGCTGGGGCTTCGATCCCGGGCTCGGCCTTGGAACCGTACTTCAGCCTGAGCCGGAATCAGACAATCTACGCCATCGCCGGCTACGGCTTCATCGCGTCGATCTTGCCGGTCTGGCTGCTTTTATGCCCGCGCGATTATCTGTCGAGTTTTCTGAAAATCGGTACGATCGGCCTGCTGGTCATTGGCGTCTGTCTGGCGAACCCGGTACTTGAGGCCCCTGCCGTCAACCACGTCTTCGTTTCCGGCGGCGGGCCGAACATGCCCGGGCCGATTTTCCCTTACCTGTTCATTTGCATCATGTGCGGGGCAATCTCCGGGTTTCACGCCCTGGTATCATCGGGCACTACGCCGAAGATGGTGGACCGGGAGTCGGACACGCGGATGATCGGCTACGGCGCGATGCTGATGGAGGGCCTGGTCGGCATCGTGGCCCTGATCGCGGCGGCGGCCCTGCCGAACTCGATGTATT